>NZ_VOYB01000080.1:0-1136 GCF_013420445.1 Acinetobacter sp. YH01006
TTCGCAAGAGATGCGATGGATGTCTGGTGATTTGTAGTCATAAATTTTAGTCCCCACTTGTTTTTAAGTGGGGACTAAATTAAGGCTTATAGGATGAATTCATAAGGTGTGTTCAGCGGACGCTTACCTTTGTTGCGCTACAGCATGTTGTTGAAGTGTATTTTCAGCTGTTTTTTCCGCCTGATCTAAAGTCATGAAAATATCGAGCAAGGCTTGACGTTGTTGATGATTCAGAAGTTTTGCGCTTTCGACAATCAGTTGTTTAGCGAGGTTTTTTGGCATGCATGGGTTTGCATCATTGAATTTAGTATGCATAGCAGTTTCCTAGATAAGAGTTTAATTATCTCCATCGCTTCTCACGGCAATGGAGGCAACTTAACAGGGGTGAGAATACTGAATCTAGGATCAGCCAGCACGAAGCTGCCCTGCTAAGCTACCATAGGGACTGCTTAACAGTAGGCAAAAAAAATAGCCGCAAGTGCGACATTTAATTGCACCTAGATATTTTATCAGGTTCTCACGCCTGCACACAGATTTTGCTGCGTTGAAATAAGATTATCCAGTAAAAAGCAGGGTGTCAAGGTCCTAATCAGTAGTTCTTATAAAAACTGAAAAATCTAACTAAAAGGTATCTATAAAATCAGTGGCTATTCAACCCATCAAAGGAGTAATTGAATAATGACAATTAAAATCCAAGCAAAAAAAAGCCCGCTCAAGGAAAGTGAGGCAGGCTTATAAACTAAGGACCTAGAAAGGTCATTCAGAAACTACAGCAGTTTCTATTGATTATTTTGTACGCTATTCAAGTAATATTCAGTGGCGGAATATATCAAAAAATCAAAATATTAATTAATAAATCAATATGTTAAGTGGGCTTAATCAATAGTTTAATTAAAATAACTAAACCTAGTTGTAAGTTAGCTATAACTAGCTATATAAAAACTACGTTTTGTCGTTCTAGGTCAATGTTTGTTTGTAAGCCCCAAATAGAAAAATCCGGTGCATAGAACGGCACTGTTGCAAATAGAGATTTGAGTCGATGATGTTCCCTTTAAAAAGTACTTAGAGACCGAAAACCCTGTTGATTAGACACACTTCACCCTGAGGCTGACCATAATAAAATGACGATGCTTGTC
>NZ_VOYB01000081.1:0-1102 GCF_013420445.1 Acinetobacter sp. YH01006
TAGGACTTACGCACTATTATTTATAGATTCTCTGTGGTAGCAGATGATTTTTATCGAGAATAAAGTCATCAATGAAGTTTTTGATAACTGGTCTAAATAATTTCTTCTGCCAACGATATACATTTTCAAAGATCCGCTCAAACTGGTTCTTTTGTATCTCAACGTAGGCCATCAAGGCTGAAAAAATATGATTCAAAATCAGTTTAGATCGTCTTACTTGAAACTTTTCAATATGACAAACCTGTTTAATCACCCGGTGATATTGCTCTATTTTCCAATGACTTGAATGTAATTCATGAAAACCCTCAAAGGACAATAAATCATCTTCATCTTGATGCACAATATAAAACCTCTGCTGTTCTTTTAACTGAGTCTTAAATAATTGTACAAAGCCAAAATCTTTGAGCCAGACCACTTGACCCTGATGGAAATCTGGCAATAAACGCAGTTGAAACCATTGTCCTTTTTCTGGGGAAACCTTACGGTTACAGTCGATACCAAACATAAATCGAATACCATATTTTCTTATGGTTTTTAGATTTCCAGTCGATGAATACCAACTATCACCTGTAATAAATTGAATCTTTGCACCCCAACTGAGTACTTCACTTAACATATCCATAAAGTAATCATTCTTGGTTTTACTTTCAGATTTGTCATAAATTCGGAAATTAATTGGAATATTTTGACCATTTTGATCTGTCGCATACAAGGTAATGAGATTAATACCCTTGACGGATCGGTGGTGTTTGCCTGACCAAAAATAGCTAACCAAGTCCATATGTTGACTATATGGTTTATCTAAAACAGTATCATCAATACTGACTATAAGTTTATTATTATCAATATGTTGAATTGATTCTTGATATAGGTCGTGAGGTGTGTAGTCTTCACGCTCTAGAAAGCGATTTACACTATCATGCGAGATATTATAAGTCTCGGCAAGTTGTGTGCAGCTAATAGAGTTCGGTTCTGTCATGAGAAAGCCCATATAAATGGGTAATGTACAAGTTGCTGTAGAAGCATGTTTAATTCGTCTGATCACAGATACTTTATAAAGTATTTTAATACTTTTTTGAATCCGTCAATGCGTAAGTCCTAT
>NZ_VOYB01000082.1:0-1067 GCF_013420445.1 Acinetobacter sp. YH01006
GCTGACGCACACCATCGCCCACCGGGTGGGTCGCTATCTGGAACGGCAAGGCCTGCTGGAACGGGATGTCGAAAACAGCTATCTGGCCTCGGATGCGGTGGATGACGACCCGATGACACCCCTGCTGGGGCACTCGATCACTTACCGTATCGCTGTCGGTTCACAGGCGGGGCGAAAGGTGTTCACTTTGCAAACTCTGCCGACCAGTGGTGATCCGTTCGGTGACGGGATTGGCAAGGTAGCCGGGTCCAGCCTGCACGCCGGCGTGGCGGCCAGGGCCGATGAACGCAAGAAGCTCGAACGGCTGTGCCGGTACATCAGCCGCCCGGCGGTATCCGAGAAGCGGCTGTCGTTAACACGAGGCGGCAACGTGCGCTACCAGCTCAAGACGCCGTACCGGGACGGCACCACGCACGTCATTTTCGAACCATTGGATTTCATTGCAAGGCTGGCCGCCCTGGTACCGAAGCCCAGAGTCAACCTAACCCGCTTCCACGGGGTGTTCGCACCCAACAGTCGGCACCGGGCGTTGGTCACGCCGGCAAAACGGGGCAGGGGCAACAAGGTCAGGGTGGCTGATGAACCGGCAACACCAGCACAACGGCGAGCGTCGATGACATGGGCGCAACGGCTCAAGCGTGTTTTCAATATCGACATCGAGACCTGCAGCGGCTGCGGCGGCGCCATGAAAGTCATCGCCTGCATTGAAGACCCTATAGTGATCAAGCAGATCCTTGATCACCTGAAGCACAAAGCCGAAACCAGCGGGACCAGGGCGTTACCCGAAAGCCGGGCGCCACCGGCTGAGCTGCTCCTGGGTCTGTTTGACTGACGAGCCTGAAGGCCAACGATACCAATCAAAATGCTGCGTTCACAGCGCCGCGGCAGGGATCCGCCGTGCTGGTTGTCGGAAAAGGAGCCGCTAGTGGGAAAGAGGAGGGTAAATTTTCAGCGTTGCTGGCTCCCCGTCAGCCGGATTGGGTTGCATCGCAGGGGTGTCGAAAGAGTCAACTGCGGTCCAAAGCTGTTGGACTTGGGTGAAAAGGGCGTTTATTCTTCCTATACGT
>NZ_VOYB01000008.1:0-134295 GCF_013420445.1 Acinetobacter sp. YH01006
TGTGATATCACTGCTCCAAACATGGTTGGGGTAAGCAGGTTTAAATTGTCTATTCAAAGTATTTGGTACAAGAATAGTTTCATCCACAGTGTTTTGATATCGATGCTTCTTTCGCTGTTTGGAAATAAGACCTGATTCACGCATCAGCTTACGTACCAAATAGCGCCCAATCTTAATCCCTTGATTCAACAGCATGTACCGCATACCACGACTACCGAGGGAACAACGACTTTGCTTAAATAGGCTATGGATCATGGCATTAAGCTTAGTACGATCTGAACTTCGGCTTTTACGTGTTGCACGATAATGATAGTAGCTTGAACGAAGTATACCAAATGCACGACAGAGTACTTTAACAGGGCTTAGCTTTCTTAATTGATCAATCAACGCATATGTTTGAATTCGTCTGACATTAAGAGAGCTGTAGCCTTTTTTAGAATCATCTTCTCCTGCTCAAGTTGATGAATACGAGTCTTAAGTTGTTGTATTTCTCTTTGTTCAGCCGTTAAAGCAGGCGTTGTTGGAGATTGGCCTGTTCGTTCAAATTGGAGTTGATCAACCCAACGTTTTAATGCTGTTTGTCCAATATCTAAAGCACGACAAGCTTGTGTAATTGAATAGCCTTGATTAAGTACAAGGCTTGCTGCTTCTAGTTTGAATTCTGGAGTGAATGTTCGTCTTGTTCTCATTGAGCACCTCTTTGGTGAATACATTATCACCTAAGTTGGTGTCCAACTTCATTAAACCACTACATTCTCACCTTTATTAAAGGTGAGAAGCATTGCTGCGCAAGGGGGAGATTTGTAGTAAAAAGCGAATCTTAAAATTCACTTTTTATTTATTCAGGCTGATACCAGGTATTTAACAGATCAAGCATCGCTGAAACCTTATCAAAGCATTCTTGATATTCCGCATCACAATCTGAAGAAATGGTAATACCACCACCGGCCCATAAAGAAATATCTTCCTGATACTTTTGAATCGAGCGAATCAGAATATTCCAGGAGCCAGTGCCATCGAAATTGAAATAGCCCATAGAACCACAGTAAGCACCACGTGGTGCACCCTCAAGTTCTTCAATAATCTGCATGGCCCGAATTTTGGGTGCGCCTGTAATCGAGCCACCTGGAAGAGCAGACATGAGTACTTCAAAAGGATTGATATCTGCTTTTAAAGTCGCTTCAACTTCACTGACCATATGATGAACTTGATTGAAGCTTTCAATACTAAATAATTTCGGTGTTTTGACCGAGCCTGTTTCGGCATAAACACTTAAATCATTACGTAATAAATCCACAATCATGACATTTTCTGCCTGATCTTTTTCTGAGGCTTTTAGGGTCTGTCTGGATTGTTCATCGAGCACTGGATCAGTAAAACGGGGCATTGTGCCTTTAATCGGTTTGGTAATAATTTTTCGCTTCGTTTCAAAATCAATGAACAACTCGGGTGAGCAGCTTAATAATTCAAAATCACCAATACGCAAATAACCCGCATAAGGCGCTTCGGTTAATGTCCAGAAGGCTTGGGCGGTTGCTAAGAGGGAACCTTGTGCGCGACCATTAAATTCTTGTGTCAGATTAATCTGATAGCAGTCACCTGCAATAATATAATCCTGAATTTTCTGAAATGCCTTGCTGTAGACCGTTTTGGTCCAGCGTGAAGTACAAGGGCTTATTAACTGAAACGTCGGACGAATTTTATTTTGATTAAGTAAGTTCTGAATATAATCGAAGATCTGCTCTGCCTGTGGATCATCACTATAGAACATCCATCCCTCAGAGCTTAGTTTAATATAGGAAGAAAATTGACCGATAAATAAACCAGGTTGAGAGCGGTCCGGATACTGAATATATTGCTGAGCCGCATAATCATAGCCAATAAAACCGACATAACCTCCATGAAATCCATTCTTGTGAGGATTTCTTAATGCATCAATTTCCAAACTAAACTCAGATGATCTGGGTTGATATTGTTCAATTTCCACTCTTTGAAACGACTGAATATGTGATTGCTGCACAATAAAATATTCTTGAGCACAGCAGGCAATAAAAGGCTGACCATTATTATTTAAATACACCAGATGCCCCAATGTCTTTAATGCGGATAATACATCTGCAACCAGAGGTGATTTAAATTTTAAGGGGCGATGATAGAGAGCTTCGGTCATTCAGTTAAGCAGAGTTCAATATGACTCGCTATTTTATATCAAGAAGACAGGAAAATATTTTTAAATCATCAAATACCGTTTATCGGTAAGCATTGGATTGCGACCAACAACAGTTGATCAAATGATTGCTCGGAGATAACTTAGTTCTGCAAGCAAATTACTCAAGGAAAGATGTTTTGCGTTGTCAGAAAATAAAAAATACAGCGTGAACATTGAGTGATTCACAACCAAAAAAAATACTACTCTTGGGAGAGTAAACAATGAAAAAATTCACAAAATTAGTTCTGGCGACTTCAGTTGCATTTAGTGCCAATGCGATGGCGATGCAGGCAATGGATGAAGCATCTCTAAGCGAAACAACGGGTCAAAGCGGCATTACTATCGGGATCGGTATTTCAAAAATCGCTATTGAAAAGTTATTTATTCATGATAATGACGGTTTAGCTGTTGATAAAGGTGGGACAGGTACGGCAGGTGCAATCGTTATTCGCGGTACGACTGATGTAGCTCCTGATGCCGCTGCTCTTGCTAATCCGACTACTGCAACTCATGGTGTAGTAATTGGTGCTAACTATGATGATGGTGGTGCTTACTTACTTCAATCTCGTAATCTTGCTGACTTGGTGATTGATTCAGATGCTGGTGCAGGGGGGGCTAATCCTTTCATTAATATTGCAGCACAAGTATCAGGTCTTGATATCAAGATCGGTCGAATTGGTGTAACTGCATCTGGCGTAAAAGGTGTAGGTGATAATGTAGATACAATTCGTCGAGGTGGAGGTGCGGTTATAAATGATATCCTCAGTGGTTTAGAAGTTAAAACAGGTGTGATGGATGCAAATATCCAATTAGGTGCCGCACCTCAAGGTGCGATGATCAAACTGAATACTAAAATGGTTGGTGGCCTAGAAATTAAAAATCTAGGTATTCTGGATAATTCAACTAAAGGTGTAACTGTGGGACTTTCAGGTACAACTCCAGTAACTACACGTGAATCTGGTGAGATCTTCATTGAAAGTATTAAAATTGCAGATTCGAAGTCTAATGATTTAACGATTAGCCAAAACATTTCAGTATTTAATGATGCTTATGTAGGCACATCTAATACTGTGGGTAAAGCAGCACATATTCGTATTGTAAGTAATGATACGGGTGCTAAAGATCAATACATTCAAGGTATTCATTTAGGTAATCGTAACGCAACGTCATCAATTGGCGATATGGAAGTTCAAGGTTTGCAAACTTTCTACTCTCCAGCTCCGCTTACTTATACAAAAGGTGCAATCATTACCATTTCTGGCCACTAACATTTACTTTATAAAAGCGCGTGTTTACACGCGCTTTTTTTATGACTGAATCATTTATCCAAAAAATAAAAAAAATGCTGTATTTTTTTGAAAAAGAAGGTATCTTTCTAGTTACAAGGAAGTAGAGTGAATGCTCTATAAAAAGAAAAATAGGCGTATCATGCCCATTATAAGAAAAGTTAATAATTATGTTAGAGATCGCGTTGGGCTCGGCATTGATGTATTACGCTGCCAAAGAAGCTCTGGATATCAAAAAACAGCCAAATGGCGCTGTGCACTATACTGAAGTTCTTGATTCAAGAAATGACTCTTTTGTGCGTATGCACCGTGAAGCTGTACAAGTAAAGCCTGCACTTCTGGATCAATTTCAGGGCATTGTACGTCAAGCCTATGACTATAGTTGTGGTTCAGCCGCCCTTACCACCCTACTCAATGGTTATATCGGTACACAGCTAGATGAACAGCAAGTCATGAATGGACTGATGAAATTCGGCGAAACCGATAAAATTATTGAACGCCGCAGTTTCTCTTTACTTGATATGAAGCGCTTTGTCTCGGCTTTAGGGCTAGAAAGCGGAGGCTATCGAGGAGAGTTCAAAGATTTAGTTAATCAAGATCAGCCTGCTATTGTTCCAATTTCTTATGCCGGATTCAAACATTTCGTAGTTTATAAAGGCTATAGAAATGGCCGGGTGTATGTCGCAGATCCAGCACTCGGTAATATCAGTTTTGACGAGCGGCGTTTTCAGGATGTTTGGGAAAATAATACATTATTCCTGATTAATGTCCCTGAACAATATCGTAAAAACTTTCTGGCATTGAAAGAAGCCGACATGCGCCATGTGGAAGATGCCACGATTAATCGTTATGCCTTGGTCGACATGCAGTATCCACAGTTCTATATGGATAAAATTGCCGATAAAGCCTCGACGATCCGTATGGACCGTAATCGTAATATAGAATCAGAAAAATTTGGAGAATATCAATATAATTTCCTGAGATTGTATTACAAGAATAAATAAAACGAAAAATAGTAATAAAAATTAAAATGGTGAAATGGATATGAACAGTAAATGGATGAACAAGACGTTCTTGGCACTGAGCATTCAAATGGTAATGGGCGTTGCATTTGCTGCAGAAGAGCCGACACTGGGTGAATACGAAACGGTTGATGAGGAAGTTATTGTTGAAACTGCTGTACCTGTACAGGCCCAGACTGAGCAAGTGGAAACACAGGCTGCACAAGAGCCGGAACTCGGTGGATATGAAACAGCTGAAGAAGCAGTGAGTGAAACTGCCGCACCGGTAGAGGCTCAGACTAAACAAGTAGCAGATGCATCCCAAGCTTTACAGAAACAGGAAGGTGATGCTACCCAGGCAGCTAATCTGGAAGAAGTATTTACTTCAAATGAACGTCAGTACTCACTCATTAAAAAAGGTGATATTTCATCATATTACGATATCGATTATACCTACTATCGTGACACTCAACTTGATATTGAAATGGCTCAGGGTCAACTATATCAACTTCGTGTACAAGAGAATGCCACGCATAGTTTGACCAATACTTTCACATTCCAATATGGGGTGAAAGATAACCTGACCTTAACTGCATCCTTGCCTTTAGTGGCCAAGACCGACTTGTTAAAAGACACTTCGACTGCCGGACTAGGTGATATTAGTGTTGGGGCACGCTGGGAACCATTTCCATTAAAAGCTGGCCGTTTACCTTTAATTTTATTTGGTAATTTATCAACAAAAACGGGCGACAGTCCTTATGAAATCAATGCAGCGACAGATCTGGCAGCAGGGAAGGGCTATTACTCAGCAGGAGTGGGTGCCAGTACACGTAAATACATCGATCCGGTCGTGCTGTTTGCCTCCGTTTCTGCAAACTATGGTTTTAAAGAATCAGGCCTGAACCAGCGTCGCGGTTATCGCATTATTGAAGAGTTTGAACCGGGGATTAGTGGGGGTTTTGCATTCGGTTTCGCATACTCATTTAACTATGACGTTTCGATGACCATGTCCTATCAGCAAAGCTTTAATACGGGAGCTGAGTTTAGCTATAACACAGGAGAAAGCTACTCTGCCGCGGATCAGACCAGTTCCACCTTGGCAATTTCATTAGGGGTGCGAGTCTCTCCAGAAACGATTGTGAATGGTACCGTCGGCTTAGGGCTGACCGAAGATGCGCCTGATGTTTCGTTGGGGTTGTCATTCCCGCTTGATATTTTAGGTTTTGGTAAAAAAATCAGTTAATAGGGGTGTCGTATGAAAAACATTCGACTTAGCCCGTTATTAACAGGAATTATTCTTGCGGGCTGTTCAAGTTATACCTTTGCACAATTGGGAACCAACCTTTCGGTTGATTTACGTGCATTGTCCATGGGGAATGCAGTTACGGCGGATCCCCCGGGAGTCAATGCCATTCACTTTAACCCGGCTGCTCTAACTAAAATTGATGGTTTGCAAACCGAACAGCAGATTATTGTGGCGAATTTTGATATCCAGCGGGAGTTTACAGTGCCGGCTGGATATAACGTATTTGGCTATTCTGATGACCCTATCGTCTGTAATGATGGACCGGAAGTTTCATCTGATTTATGTACTGATTTTAAAGGGCCGGTCAGTGGTGATGTGGAATATGTCAGCCTGTATGTCCCTTTTCTGAAAAAGATGGTGGATTTAGGCGAAGGTCTCCCTTTGGCTGCGCCCACCATGGGGATTGCTTATAACCCGCCTGGATCTAAAGCGACCTATGCAACAGCGGTATATGCGCCTTTAGTCGCTGGTTTCGGTCATGAAGATGGTAATCCGGCAAACTTTATGGGCCAGCAAGTTGCTTTGGAGCGGATTACTTACCTGTCTCCATCGATTGGTTATGAGGTCAATGACCAACTGTCCATTGGTGCTTCTGTTGGAATGTCCTATCAAGCCATTGGGATGAAAACAGATTTACGTTTCCCGAATGAGCTGATCGGGATGTTGCGTATGATCGATGAAGTTGTCTGTACACCATTTAAAGAAAACTCCGACATTATTACCGATATTCTGTTGCTGGGGATCTGTAATGCGGATGAGGGAATGAACCCATTTGGCAAGTTTGGTCAGATGCAACTGGAGCTTGAGCAGAATTTAAGTCCAAGCTATAACCTCGGGATATTGTGGGAGCCACGCGAAGATTTCAGTTTTGGTATGGTCTACCAAAGTGCGGCAAAAATGCGCTTAAAAGGTAAATATCATATTGATAATGCCAAAGCACCACAGGAAATGATCAAGGGTTTAATGACTTCACCGACGGGTCAGATTCTGGCAGCAATTCTTGGGTTTCCTAATTATATTCCATCCAGTGAGTCTGGTTTGGTGTCGATGGATTTTGAATATCCGGCGCATTTTCAGGCAGGTATCAAATATAAAGTCATGCCAGATTTGCAGGTAAATTTTGATATTGGCTGGACAGACTACAAGGTTTGGGATGAGTTTAAATTCGAATTTGACCGTACCATTTCAGCCTTAAAAATTGCCAAAATCTTGTCTGCTAATGTCACTGATTCCACGTTGGCTTTGCCGATGGGATTCGAATCGCCGTGGAATTTCGGAATCGGGATGGAGTATTCCGCCACCGACCGTTTAAAACTTCGCGCAGGTTATGAGCCACGAACCAGCGCTATTCCAAAAAATAAGCGCAATACGATGGTTCCTATTAATGGTGCACAGCTATTTGGATTAGGTGTGGGTTATCGTTTTGATGCAGATACTGATTTGGATCTCTCGATTGGTTTCTTGCGCAGTAAAGATCAAATTCCAGCAAATACCAGTAGTTTAGCCAACCAGACCGGCGTGAATAACCTGTTATTAAACCCATATGCAGGTTTAAACGTGAAAACAGATACCAAGATTACCATTTTAGGTTTGAACTATCGCACTCGTTGGTAAGGAAGAAATGATCAAGACAGAGAAAATTGGATTGAAAGTGGTACTGGCATTAAGTCTGGTACCCTTATCTTTTTATACAAGCGCCAGAGAATTTATTACCATTATTGGTCCAGATGGGCGACCATTAGTCGTGCCACGTAATCATAACCCACAGAAAAAAACAGAAGAAAAATCTCTAGCATCGAAAAAAATAGCAGTTGCAGTGGTTCAGTCACCTCCTGTAAAGCAAAACTTAGAAACAGTATCAGTCCTAGAAAATAGACCAGCAGAACTTAAGTCAGACCATAATCTGGTTGTACAACCAGTACAACCAGTACAACCAGTACAACCAGTACAACCAGTACAACCAGTACAACCAGTACAACCAGTACAACCAGTACAACCGCAGATTGTGAAAGAACTGACAGAATCTAAGCCATTAATAAGATCTGAAACCCAATTGACTCAAATGCCTAAGGCCATGACACCCGCTTCAAGCCCGATGCTACAGAAAACCGGATTCAGTCAGATTGAAGGCGTGGACTATGTAGACAGTGAATATCTTGAGAATAAAGAATTTAATCTAGAAGGCAGGAAACGTTTCTACAGTATGCCCGAGGGCGTGGTAGATAAAAATATCGGCTCTACCCGAATCCAGACCATTGAGCGTGAAAAAGGGCTTGGTCAATCAGTATTAAAATCCTTATTTAAAACGCCTACACTGGATACAGGTCCAGTGGTACTGGCACAAAGTTATTACCGTATTTCACAAGCTGAAACTAGAGAGAGTTTGGGGAAACAGTGCTTTAATGACAAAAAAATCAAAAAAGCCAAACAGATCAGCCTTAAAAAAGAAGTCAATTTATGGCCTCGTGCGCCTTTGAAAGCAGATGAGTTTGATTTTGAAGTCGTGCAATTACAGTCTGATATCAAGAATATTCAGATTAACTCTTATGCTTCACGCCAAAAAAATCCTACTTATTATTGGCCTTTTGTGGTCTTTTTAGACAATAGAGGCTGTGTTCTGGAAGGAGCGGGTGGTTTTAAAAACCAGGAAGGACAAGCAAATATTATTCAACATGAGCGTATTGAAGGCATTATTCAGATCCCTGCGCAAAGTGAGTATGTGTTATTGACGCCTTTAGCCTCAGCAATCGATGTTGAAGACAAGATGCTCACTAATTATGGACAACTAAAATTAGTCGCCATTCGATAAGGACTATTCGAGTATAACAAGATGAAAAATAAAATATTATATCCATTTGCTTTAACTACACTTTTGGCTGCACTCGCAGGATGTGGTGGGGAGAGTGCCAATGTGATTCCAGAAAAAAATAATGAAGCCACGACCAATGGAACCTGTACAGCAGGGACAGATAATTGTGTGGAATGGGGGCTTGAATATCCGCTGGATGGCTTGAATTTTAATTGTAGTGGCGATAAAGAAAATACCTTCATTACTCTATTTGATAGTAATGCTGGCGTGGCATCCGGAACCTGTCAAAAGACGGATGAGGTTGAATTTTATATTCAGAGTTTTAGTTCAAGCAAAATTACTCTCGGCAAACTTAAGCTGAGCGATTATGCCACCTTTAGTACCCAGACTCAGCTCCCACGTTTAAGTGTGGTCGATATTGCAAAAGGAATTACTGGACGTCAGGTAAATAACTTGGATCAGAATGATCCTACAGTTCAGGTTGCCATGCGTCTGGTGAAAATTCTGCAAGCTCTGGCGATACAAGAAGGCCGTATTGTGAATCCAACGGATGTGCAGCCCTTGTATATTACCGAAGAAATGCGTAAAGACTTGGCTAAAGTGAGTGGAAATATCAGTCTGACGGATGCTAGCTTCGCCACAAAAATTAAGGATTTTATCGATGTTGACCAGATTTCTGATGAAGCTGCTTTTGCTACAGTGAAAAAACTGGTAACCATTGCCAATGCCGCGGTTTATCAGCCGGAATTTTCACTATTTTCAACCTCTGGTGTGATTGGTAGCATCCAGTCGGGTTCAGATGGACTGGTGGGATGCAATAAAACACCTTGTGATATTAAAGATCAGACTACCAAACATCTATTTGGTCATTTTATGCTAATCACAGACCGTCAGGGTTATACCTTTGGCAGTGGCCTGCAATGGCGTGATAGCCAGTTAAAACTGCCCGCAAAAAATCTATCTTCACTGGGTGGAATTAATGCTGAACTCATTCGTAATGTGAAACCTGCACAAATGACGGCCGATCCGCAAAGTTCATGGATTCATCCTACCAGCAAAACGATTACTGCACCTTATCGTTTAAATGTCGCAAATAACGCTACGCCACTTGAACTGTATCGGGGCAGTTTGCTGAATGATTATGTGATTGCGGGTAAAGAAGCTTTCTATAAGATGGTCACTGGAAAAACACAGCTGGATGCATCTGATCAAGCCAGTTTAGGGGCATGGCGTCTGGATGCGGATGGTGATCAATATAATGGAAGTATTGATTTATATAAAATTTTCCCAATCAGCTATCTGGATCGTGCGGTATTTAAAACAGAGCAGAATGTAGCCAGTGGGGAGAAGTATATCTTCCCGATGTATGCCAATCTGGAGTTTAAGTTTAGTGACACAACGGTCAGTCCAGTCACTTTGGGGATTGTGATTGATAGTAATGGTGATGTGCGAACCAATATGCAATCTGAGAATAATCTTGCGACCGACCCAGCAACAGGCTGTGAGGGCGATGTGCTTGATAACAATTTATTATTGAATGGCGTACAGCAATACCGGCTTGGAACTTTAGGCCGTGCATTTGTTCGTGATAAATCGGTTTCGATGCGTCTGATTTTGGCCAATGTAAAATTAGGGGATTTGAATGGTGCATTGGTTGGGGTCGACTCACGCATCCAGTCTTCACCAAATGCAAATGATTCGATTGTGATTGGCGGTGCTCTGCTGAATTTGTCCAATGTACTGGATACTGCTGCCGGTCAGAACGGGCGGGTCACCTTCCTGAATTCGGTCGGAGACGGCGTGCAATGGGCCAATACCTATGCCAGTTTCCAGAAAATTTATAACAATAATAATGAGGATGAAACGCCTGACGATATTGGTCTGGCCAAACGAAGCGGTGGGTCTGTTGAGTTTAAACTTGCAGATTGTTATCGCGTCAAAGCTAAAGCGTAATGTCCCATAAATAAAAAAATCCCATCTGCGTATGGGATTTTTTTATGCGCGCTCAATCTATTGGATTTAACCGGTATGATCCAGACGCGAACCTAAGGTTTCTAAATGCATCGGGAAAATATTATTTTTACGGTCTGCAAAATAATGTCTTAGTGTATGTTTTACACTTGGGAAAGCCAGCTCGGTCCACGGAATATCTGCTTCATCGAATAAACGTGCTTCGATGGTTTCCTCACCAGCACCAAATTTTCCATCAATCAGATTGGCTTTGAACAGCACATAAATCTGGCCAATACGCGGAATGTTATACATACAGTACAACTGCTCAATCTCGACTTCGGCTTCAGCTTCTTCACGGGTTTCCCGTGCAGCACCTTGCTCCATGGTTTCAAACAGTTCCATATAGCCGGCAGGCAGAGTCCATAAACCGTAACGCGGTTCAATGGCACGGCGGCAAAGTAGGACTTTATTGTCCCAGAGTACCAGCGCGCCACAAATGACTTTTGGATTAATATAATGAATAGAGCCACATGAATTACACACGCTGCGGATTTGTTGGTCGCCCAAAGGAATTTTTTCGGTCGTTTTATGTCCACAATTCACACAGAAGTTCATATTCATCATCAATGATAAAAGTAAGCTCAGGATAACTGAAAAATCAAAATTTGGCATCATTTCTATCCCGCTGAATCAAAAATCAGCTATGATGAAATTATGATCATGGTTAAGGCTGAAAGAATGGACGCGCGTGAGTTGACACAAAAGCTGCAGCAACGATTACGCTTTTCCAGGCGTATTCGATCTGCGCATGCTGCCGTGTTGATTGCGATCACCGATGAAGCTGATCCCAAAGTATTGCTGACCCGCCGTTCGGCCTATTTGAATAATCATGCCGGAGAGGTTTCGTTTCCGGGTGGCAAGCGCGATCCACAAGATACCAGCAATATTGTCGTGGCTTTAAGAGAAGCCTATGAGGAAACGGCATTAAATCCCTTTGATGTGCAGCTGATGGGGGACTTGCCCATGCAGAAAGCCCGTAATGGCATGCTGGTTAAGCCGATTGTGGGGCTGATTCCGCCGCAAGTGCAGCTGATTCCGCAACCAACGGAAATCGACCGGATTTTCTTTGCCTCATTGCAACATTTGCTTGAAGCCACGCCCACACCTTATGAAGTCCGCTTTGCCCAGCAATCTTTATATTTTCCAAGTATGCGGGTAGAAAATGAAGTGGTCTGGGGATTGACGGCACGTATGCTGATTTCTTTGTTCCAGTATGGATTGGATTATAAAAAAGACTGGCCATTCCTGCTCAATTCACCAAGTTTTAAACGCTCCAAATTTTTTTAACCATTGAACAGGATTTTATCAATGTTGTATAAATTTCAGGGACACACACCGACTGCTACACAGCAGCCATGGGATGGCTGGGTCGCACCAACGGCAACAGTAATTGGACAAGTCGAACTCGGGCAGCAGGTCAGCATCTGGTTTGGTGCCGTGGTACGGGCAGATAACAGTAAAATCAAACTGGGTGATTTCAGCAATGTGCAGGAAAATGCCGTGCTGCATACCGATGCCGGTATTGAGATGCAAATTGGAAATTATGTCACCATCGGACATCAGGCCATGTTACATGGCTGTACCATTGGTGATAACAGCCTGATCGGGATTCAGGCGGTGATTCTGAATCATGCGGTGATTGGCAAGAATTGTATTATTGGTGCCAATGCCCTGATTCCTGAAGGCAAGATCATTCCGGATAATTCGGTGGTGATGGGTTCACCGGGCAAAGTGGTAAAAACGCTGGATCAAGACAGTATTCAAAAGCTGAAAATGAGTGCCCTGCACTATGCCGGGCATTTTCAGAAATTTCAGGATCTGGAACAAGTTCAGCTTTAATACGATGTTCTAGAAAATCATGATAAGCCTAGAATTTTCTAGGCATTTTTGTATCTGTTTCGGGAAAATCTCGCGTAGCGGATATGAGTGGAGTATTATATCCGCGTTTTTTATATTCTCTGAATTAAGGTTGTGCATGAAAGTGCTGGCATTGGAGACTGCCAATGAGCAGTGTTCCATCTCTGTGATCGATGATACTCAAGAACTATTTTTTCAGCTTGATGCGCGCGCCAAGGCACAAACGCAAACGATTCTCCCAATGATTGAACAAGGTCTGCAAGATCTTGGGCTGGCGATTGGTGATTTAACCGCGATTGCTTTTAGTCGTGGTCCGGGTTCTTTTAGCGGCGTGCGGATTAATGCCGCAGTCACGCAGGCGCTGGCCTGGTCAAATGATGTGCCGGTGATTCCGGTGTCGACTTTACAGGCCTTGGCGCAGGCAGCTTACCGTGTACATGGTTTAAGCGAAGTTTCTGCCGTATTAGATGCGCGCATGAGCGAAGTTTATATCGCGAGCTATCAACTGGATGCAGAGGGGATCATGCAGCCGGTCGATGAAGAACAATTATTAAGTTATGCCGAAGGCAGTCAGGCTGTGCGGTTTACGCCGGTGGGCTCTGGTGCTGAGCTGGTACAAACTGAAACTTCAATGTATAAAAATGTGCATGCGACCGCACAGGATATTGCCAGCATCGCACGTGCAGCAGCACACACAGAAAACTGGGTTAGTGCAGAATTGGCGCTGCCGGTCTATTTACGTGATAACGCGTGGAAAAAAATTCCTGAACAAGGCAAAGCATAATTAATTAGGATAAAGCATGGATCTTTTACTGCTACTCAAAGCGGCAATCATGGGTATTATCGAAGGTATTACCGAATTTTTGCCGATTTCCAGTACTGGCCATTTAATTTTGGCATCAGAATTAATGAATTTCTGGACCAAGGAAAAGAGTGATGTATTCGTCATTGCCATTCAAATGGGTGCCATTGCAGCGGTAATTTATGAATATTGGGCCCGTCTTTGGGGAGCAGCAACCGGAATTGTCAGCGGTGAGCCACAGGGTCGTCGCTTAGGGATCGGCCTGATTTTGGCCTCGATTCCAATTATATTGATTGGACTGACCTTGGGGCAAACGGTCAAACAGTTTCTGTTTAATGATATTGCCATTGCCATTGGTTTGATTGTGGGTGGCCTGATCATTATCTGGATTGAAAAACATCCGCCTCAAGTTCGTGCACATGAAGTTGAAGATCTCAGTATTAAAGATGCCATCTGGATTGGTCTGATTCAGGTCTTGTCCTTGATTCCGGGAACCTCTCGTTCAGGTGCGACCATTATCGGTGCGATGTTTTTAGGTGTATCACGTAAGGCCGCGACTGAATTTTCATTCTTTCTGGGTATTCCGGTCATTATTGGTGCCGGCCTGCTGGATCTTTATCAAAGTTATGATGTGCTAAATACTACTGAAGACTGGGCCGTGATCGGGGTCGGGCTTCTGGTTTCTTTTATTTCGGCACTGTTACTCATCCGCGCGCTGGTGGCTTATGTCGCTAAACGCGACTTTATGATCTTTGCCTGGTATCGTATTGCTTCGGGTCTGCTGATTTTATTATTTGCCTATACAGGTTGGAAATTATGGTAAGCGCGATTCGCTTATATGCCGAATCTGACGATCAACAGAAAGCACAGCACTTCGGGGCTGTGCTTTCTTCTCGTGGGGTGCAGGTCGAAATTGAAACGGTTGAAAAACTCAATGCACGTTTCTTTCGTCTGAATCCTGAACTGGCCTTATGTGTAGATGAGAATGGACTTTGGCTTTGTGCCCATGGCATGAAAATGCAACCGGACTGGCAAGCCGAGACCGGACGTTTAAAACGTGCGTCTTTAAAATCTGAAATGATTGCACGTGCCTGTCATTTAGCCGAGAAACCGAGCTTGATCGATGCCACCGCGGGTCTGGGACATGACAGTTTATTGATGGCGCATTTAGGTGCCCAAGTCACGCTGGTCGAACGACATCCCATATTATTTACTTTACTTGAAGATACCCATACCCGTGCACAATCTGATGCATTCCTGAGTCAAGTCGTATCACGGATTCAACTGGTCTTTTCTGATTCAGCCGATTATCTGAAGCAGCAAGCCGAGCAGCATCGAACTGTAGATGTGGTCTATCTGGATCCGATGTTCCCGCAGCGGGATCAGAACCAGCAGGCGGTCAAGAAACAGGCGCAAGTCAAAAAACAGATGCAGCTCTTGCATATGCTTTTGCCTGAAGATGGCGAAATGGATCTGGGTGATAACCTGTTGGAATTGGCGCAAAAAATTGCCAAACGTGTGGTGGTCAAACGTCCACGTCTGGCGGTGTTTTTGGCAGAAAAACAACCTCATCATCAATGGCAGGGTGATGCCTGCCGTTTTGATGCATATTTTCAGCATGAACTTGTGGCTGAATAAGATAATTGTTTCAATATTAAGCAAGGATTTGTTGTATATTTAACAATTGGCATTGATAAAACCGTTATCAAGCATAAACTTATTCAGCACCTTAGCGAGCCACTGATCTCCTTGAAATTCTATGATCGACTTTAAACCCTCCATTAATTTTTGGCACGATTTTAAGAGCAACCAAATTGCCGGGATGTGGTTATTTCTGGGATCTCGGCGTTCATTGCAACTGGTTCGTCCATCGATCATGCAATTGGTGTTCTGGGGGATTCTGGGTGGTTGTGCCAACAGCCTATTTAGCTGGCTCAGTTCAGGCCGTATGGGAGATTTTAACTCTCAAGGTCTGATTAGTTATGCACTTTGGCCTTTTATTGCGCTGATTGTGGGTATCTTTCTGTCGCAACGGATCAATAACCTGCGTTTGATGCTGGTGCCGGCATTGTTATGGTTGGTTTTAGATACCCATATCATGCTGTTCCAGTGCCTGATTCAATATCTGGGCGATCTGGACTATCTGCCTTATATCCTCTATGACTATATTCCGACCCTGTTTGTCATGTTATTTGTCTGGCAAAGTCTGGCTGTGGTCTGGGTAATTTCACGTGAATTAAAATGGCCGTGGTGGGAACGTGCGCTGATTATGCTGGCGACCCTGTTTACGCTGGTGGTCTGGCAAATTTCAGTCAAAGATCAACCGATCTGGAAAGTCGAAGAAATTCCACCGAGCTTTGCCGAAGATGCATTTTATGCGCAGCCAATTTTGCTGAATAAAGCCCTGGAAAATATCGAATACGGTGAATTTGCCCAATCGCACTGGTATTTTATGGGCGTGGCTGGCGCAAGTTATCAGGATGTATTTCATTCTGAAATCGAGCGGATTAAAGAGCAGTTTGATACCCGTTTTGGCACTTATGGCCGTTCTATTGCTTTGGTCAATCATCCGGCGACACGTACCACCATGCCGATTGCCTCCAAAACCAGTATGGAACTGGCATTGCGCCGTATGGGCCAGCAGATGAACCGTGAAAGTGATGTGTTATTTTTATATATGACCTCTCATGGTCTGCCAAATGTGTTTGAAATGGAAAATGCGCCGCTGGATTTGGCACAGGTCGATCCAAAATGGTTACGTGAAACGCTGGATGCAGCAGGCATTCGCTGGCGTGTGATTGTGATCTCGGCCTGTTTTTCCGGCAGCTTTGCTTCGGCCCTGCAGAATGACAATACCCTGGTGATTACGGCTTCGGCAGCCGACCGTCAGTCTTTTGGCTGCTCCAATGAAGCGGATTATACCTATTTTGGCCGTGCATTCTTTGATGAAGCGATGCGTGAAAATAGCAGTCTGCAAGCCGCGTTCGAACAGGCCAGAGATACCGTAGCAAAATGGGAATCAGCGCAAGGCTTCGAGCCTTCAGAGCCGCAATGGGTGATTGGCAAGAATATGCAATTGATGTTGCCACAGCTGGAACAACGTTTATTTCCGCAAACCAGTACAATGACACAATCACCTTAGATCAATGTCATCAGCAGATATGCTGCAATCATAAGGAATATGCCATGGAACTCGTACAGAACAATAGAAGCTTTGAAGGTGAACAGCGGATTTATCGCTTTGATTCGAAAGCACTGAAAACATCGACCAAATTTGGTATTTATCTGCCGCCTCAAGCCCTAGAAGGTCATAGCTGTCCGGCATTGTTTTATCTGGGAGGGCTAACCTGTACCGAGGAAACCTTTGCGATTAAGGCACATGCACAGCGTCTGGCAGCACAATTGGGCCTGATTTTAATCACACCGGATACATCGCCACGCGGTGAAGCTGTGGCAGAAGGCGATCACTGGGATATCGGTCAGGGAGCAGGTTTTTATATCAATGCCACCGAAGCGCCGTGGGCTGAACATTATCAGATGGAAAGCTTCATCGTCGATGAACTCTATGCGCTGGTCATTGAAGAGTTTGTGATTCAGCCGGGCAAGATCGGCATATTCGGTCACAGTATGGGCGGACATGGTGCATTGACTCTGGCTTTTAAATATCCAGAAAAATTTAGTTCAGTTTCGGCTTTTGCACCGATCTGTGCACCAAGCCAATGTCCTTGGGGAGACAAAGCTTTCTCGAATTATCTGGGTGAAAACCGTGAAGAATGGCTCAAGCATGATGCGACTGCACTGGTTAAAGAGAAAGGTGTCTTATTCGCTGACATCCTGATTGATCAGGGTTTTTCAGACCAGTTCTATAGCCAGCTGAATCCGGCGCTGTTCCAGCAGGCCTGTGATGCCGTGAACCAGTCGCTGACCTTGCGTGAACATCAGGGTTATGATCATGGCTATTACTTTATTCAAAGTTTTATGGATGACCATCTACAGTTTCATGCGGTACAGCTTCAGCCTTAAACTCAAAACTGCTGGCACAAAAAAGCCCTGAATAACAGTAATGTTGATCAGTTAAGGAGTTTAGAAATAGACTCTTTAATTTTTTAGTCACTCACAGCGGAGTATTAATTTTATAAATCAAATTCTTGTAAATTATTTGTTACTTTGGTTTCGCCCAAATGAGAAGCGAAGCTTCGCAAGGAAGGCATCTTGCGGAGCAACACTCCTCACCGCAAAACTCGTCAGCCACCATCAACTAGTAAGCTTGTCGCAGAAACAATCATTTTTAAATGTAGTCCTGCCTCAAACAGTTGCGGATGACTTTTCTATCTATCAGATATAATCATGAATTTGAAAAAGAAAATGCCAGTCAATTCCTTAACTGACTGGCATTACTGAATAACAGGGCTTTTTATCGCTTATCTTTGCCAGTCGGCTGTTAAATCTTCCTGTCCCATGCGGATCAGATGATCCAGAACCACATTTTCCAGTTTATCGAAATCGGTAGATTCATCGCTACTTTGGATGGTCACCAGCAAGTGCTCAGTCTGAGGAATTAACATCAGCTCTGCACTCGGAAAATGAATCAGGAACTGCTGGTCTGTTTCTTCGATGGTAAACTTATGCTTCCAGTGATTGGCCAGGCGTTTGGCAAGGCGCTGCGCCTGTTGAGTCTGGATCTGGGCGGTACTTTGCATTCTTACTCCTCTAAACTTTTTATCCTTGTCAGGACTTTAAACCAAATTGAAAGGCATTCATAAGCCTTAAAGCGTTACACAGCGTTTTATTCTTGCAACATCAAGGTCACAGTAGCCGGACTGGATTTGTTATAATGAGAAAAATCCAATTTTAGCTAGCCAGGTTCTCCCATGTCCAAGCCATATTTAATTGCACCTTCAATTTTATCTGCCGATTTCGCCCGATTAGGTGAAGAAGTCGAGAACGTCTTGGCAGCAGGGGCAGATGTTGTTCATTTTGATGTGATGGATAATCATTATGTACCGAATCTGACTTTTGGTGCAGGCGTTTGTAAGGCATTGAAAAACTATGGGATCAAAGCCCCGATTGATGTGCATTTGATGGTGAAACCGGTAGATCGTATGATCGGGGATTTCCTTGAAGCAGGTGCCGATATCATTACCTTCCACCCGGAAGCATCTGACCATATTGACCGTTCTTTACAGTTGATCAAATCGGGTGGTGCAAAAGCCGGTTTAGTCTTTAACCCGGCCACACCGCTGCATTATCTGGATTATGTATTAGATAAAGTAGATCAAATTCTGTTGATGAGTGTAAACCCGGGTTTTGGTGGACAGAAATTCATTCCGATGACTTTGGATAAACTGCGTCAGGCCCGTAAACTGATCGATGCTTCAGGGCGTGATATTCAGCTGGAAGTCGATGGCGGTGTTACCCCAAGCAATATTCGTGCAATTGCCGAAGCGGGGGCGGATATGTTTGTCGCTGGATCTGCTATTTTTGGCAAGCCGGATTATAAAGCTGTAATTGATGAAATGCGTGCAGAATTAGCCAAAGTCGGTCAGGTTCAACTCTAATCGCTAAAAAGTAGTATGCACATAAATATGTGGATAACTTTATGGATAAGTGTGTAGATATCCATGTGGGTAACCATATGGATATGTTGTGTAAAATGTAATCATTTGTAGCCAGATTGATTATGCCTTAGACGAAATTTGTATAAAAAGAGCTCAAATCTGGTTCTTTTTATACCTTACAACCCCTCTTGTTTAGGGGTCGTTTATTCATCACAGGTTCATAATCATGTTAAATAAAAAGTGATCAATAGGTCTTAAAATTGTATTTCATTGTGTAATCTCTTTGCTCGTTATTTAAATTTAATGGATGTGTATAACTTGATATGCTGCACTTATTTTTGTGAAATTGTTGTTGCTGAATTTGCCTGATCATAGGGGCTATTTCTGAATGATCATTTTGAATATCTACCATAATAACAGCAGCGACAAATGTCTTGAAGATTTGAGTAAGATCAGGTTAAGTTGCATCTCTAAGAGTCATGTTTTGTAAAAATAATCAGGTGTGCGTAATCTGGTTTTATAAAATTTTTTATAGGTAGGAGGAACGACCTCCCTTGTCTATTTCATGCTGAAATGCACAGGAAAAATCGTCAGGACGGCCTGATTCTTAGATAAAAGAGGAGGGCTGCATGGCCTGGATTGCACTTATATTCGCAGGTGTTTTTGAAATCGTTTGGGCATATTCCATGAAATTGTCCGAAGGATTTACCCGATTAACGCCAAGTATCATCACCATTTTCTTTATGATTCTCAGCTTTGCCTTACTGGCCTATGCCATGCGTACTTTGCCATTAGGCACAGCTTACGTGATCTGGACCGGAATCGGGGCTGTGGGTTCATTTCTGATCGGGATTTTAGTTCTGGGTGAGCCGACATCGGCCATGCGTATGCTGGCTGCAGTATTGATTATTTCCGGTCTGGTGCTGATGAAAGTATCTTCTTCATAATTTGTTTCAGCCTGTCTCGGTGAACTGAGTTAAAATAGAAAATAAACTCCGCTGATCCGGGACAGGGTGTAAGCATGAACTTAAGTTATCTCTATATGGATTCTCCAGTCGGTCAGTTACGACTGGTCGCGAATGACACCGCACTAGTAGCTGTGCTTTGGGATTGTGAACAGCCGAATCGGGTGAAACTGGCGACCTTGGTGGAAGATCTGCAGCATCCGCTATTGATTGAAACCAGACGCCAGCTTCAGGAGTATTTTGCTGGTCAGCGCAATGTTTTTGACTTGCCTTTGGACTTTGCCGGAACCGATTTTCAGAAAAAAGTCTGGCAGGCTCTGCTGAATATTCCTTATGGCCAGACCCGAAGCTATCGCGATATTGCCGAGCAGGTGGGTAATGTTAAAGCAGTGCGTGCCGTGGGTGCAGCCAACGGAAAAAACCCGATTTCGATTATTGCACCCTGTCATCGGGTGATTGGCAGCAGTGGCAAGCTGGTGGGCTTCGCCGGTGGTTTGGATAAAAAAGAAATTCTGTTAAATATTGAGCGAACGCATTAAGATCGAAGTCTTAAAATAAATGAAAATTAGAATATGGAACATTCTATATTACAGATATTAAGTCCGCTCTGGTTCAGTGTATGGTGGATTTTTCTGCTGTTCTTTGGCGTGATTGTTTTTAAATTATTTAAGCCATTTTTAAGAAAAGTTAGGTGAGTTCACGGTCAGTACCCATGTCAAACGGTATTTAAAAGACCCTGAATTACATTCTACTGAATGATTTGACCCTTCCAGATGGAGCAGGTGCCACCACACAAATCGATCATCTGCTATTAAGTCCTTATGGCATCTTTGTGATTGAAACCAAAAACTATAAGGGCTGGATTTTTGCAAGCGCGCGTCAGAAACAATGGACCCAGAAAATTTATAAAAACAGTTATACATTTCAAAATCCGATTCATCAAAACTATAAACACATCAAAGTTCTGGAACAATTACTGGCTGATATTGTGGAGCTAAATCTTTTGCATTCTGTGATTGTATTTATGCCGGATGCGGTATTTAAAACACCAATGCCGAATGAGGTATTTCGGGGCGCAGCTTGGACCGATTATGTGAAAAGTTTTGATCAACAGATGATTTCTGAAACGAAATTAAAACGGATACAACTGCGTTTAGAAAAACAGCTTTTAGAAAAATTCTGGAAAAACAATCGGGAACATGTAGAAAGCTTAAAACAGCATAAGCAGCCTTAAAATGATTTATAGAATCAAAAAAAGCCTTTGAATCATTCAAAGGCTTTTGCATTTACATAGTTGAGGCTTTCAGTTTTTCGGTCATTTCAGTCAGAACTTTAATCCGCTTTACTTCATCCCATAAGGATTTGGCTTCAGGATAATGTTTCGACATCATGCCGAGCCATTGCTTGTAACGACCGACCATCCCGATCTCAGTTTTGGCGGGGCCATTGATAAAGCGAATTTGCAGTTCCAGCAATTCATTCCAGTTCATCAAAGGTGCATCTGAATTTTGGCGGATACATTGGGTCAGGTCGGGTGTGGTCACGGCACCACGGCCAATCATCAGGTCTTCGCAACCGGATTCCAGACGGCACTGTTTGGCATCGGCATTGTTCCAGATTTCACCATTGGCAATCACATTAATTTTCAGTGCTTCACGAATCGGTTGTAGCTGGTCCCAAAAAGCGGGTGGAGTATAGCCATCGGCTTTGGTGCGCGCATGAACGGTGACCCAAGACGCTCCCGCATCTTCAATAGCATGGGCATTGTCCAGCATAAAGTTGCGGTCCATATAACCCAGACGCATTTTCGCAGACACCGGAATATGCGCCGGTACTGCATCCCGCACGGCTTTGACTAACTCATGTACCACTTCGGGTTCATCCAGTAAAACGGAACCGCCGCGATGACGGTTCACGGTTTTCGCAGGACAACCAAAATTCAGGTCAATCGCCGGTGCGCCCATTGCGGCAACTTTGGCTGCATTTGCTGCCAGCATTTCCGGATTATTTCCCAGAAACTGCACATGTACCGGCGTACCCGCCGCCGTCTTGCCATCATTTAACAGTTCCGGGCAGTAACTGTGATAAACATGATCGGGCAGGATAGAGTCGGTGACACGGATAAACTCGGTCACGCACCAGTCAAAGCTACCTACGGATGTCAGCACATCACGCATAATCGGATCGGTTAAGCCTTCCATGGGAGCAAGCACAAGTTTCAACGGTGCACACCTGTAAATTTAAAACGGTGTTATACGTTTTTTTAGCCAGCCTGTCTAGGTTGGAGGGAGAATTGAAATTTGAGAACTTGAAAATTGAGCTTGTGGAATGGATATAAAAAAGCCTTTAATGTGGATTAAAGGCCTTTCACAGTGAAGCTTAAGATGGCTGATTCATATCCAGCTATTTTAGTCAGCCAGTTTTTCGACTTTCATACTCTCACGATAATACTGACAGCCCTTATACAACAAGAAGAAGCCAATCACTCCGGCAATGGCATTGACGATCGAAATAGAATTACCAACCATCATCGTGTTCTGAAAATATTTATCCGTGATCAACGCCACTGCGGTGGTTCCGATGCCTAAGGCAATCAGATTTGAAATTAGCAGAAACTTGGCAGAGACCTGGGCTCGTAACTGGTTTGGTGTCAGCATTTGCGTAGCAGCAGCGGATGCAGGAATCGGGAAAGTGGAGAAGAACATCGCCACAAAAATCAGCGCAAATGAAAGCTGCATATTATCGACCTGAGTAAACAGCACACTCGGAATAATCAGCGCCGCACAGCCAATGGCACCGGTACGAATTGCAGCATCGCTATAGCCACGCTTTGAAAAGAAGTCGATCAGCCAGCCACAGAACAGGGCACCAGAGGTATTTGCCACTAAAATAATCGTCCCAAGGATATAACCGGTTTGACTCGCATCCAGACCGAAATTACGCATGTAATAGGCAGGTGCCCAGCCCAGCAGCGAATACAGCATCATGGTGTAAAAAGAAAAGCCGATAAAATGACAGAAAAAGGTCTTTTTATGTGTCTTGATAAAACCGATCGAATTTTTGAAAGAGGCTTTAATGACCTGACCATCCTGACCGACTTTCATGCCCTTACGTGCAGGCTCACGCACCGTCAAAACCATCAGCAGGGCCAGCAATACGCCTGGTAGACCCACAATCATAAAGGTAAGTTGCCAGGTTTTTACTTCACCAATGAGCGGTAAAGCCACGAAGCTGACATCTTTTAGCAGGCCAATCACATAGCCGCCAATCAGGAAAGCTAAACCCGAACCAATAAAGGCACCAATCGCATATACCCCGAGTGCACGGCCTAATTTATCTTTGGGAAATAAATCGGCAACGATTGAATAAAAGGCAGGGGAAAGCGCAGCTTCACCGGCACCCACACTCAAACGTGCAATAAACATTTGAATAAAGTTTTTACTGAGACCACAGGCCGCTGTAGCGAGGCTCCAGAATGCAATCCCGGTCGCAATAATTTTAATCCGGGACTTTCGATCCGCCAGCGCGGCAATGGGCAGACCCATAATGGCATAAAACAAGGAGAAGGCTAGACCCTGTAACAGGCTGAACTGGGTATCGCTTAGCATTAAATCGGCTTTAATCGGTTCAATCATTAAGGATAAAATTTGACGGTCTACAAATGACAGAATGTAAGCCACCATACAAATGACCACCACATACCATTGATAGGTGCTGCTTTCCGGTGGTGGTTCAATCTGTTCAGACAGCGGCACGGCCGTTTCTGTCGGTGTAGGCTCAAAACTTTGATTGGGCGGTTGAATCGTCCTTTCAACCATGTCTATGTCTAGCGATTTATCATTCATCATGCAACATCCTGTGCTGATCGTTTGAGATATTTATTTGATACTTTTAATTTATATATTATTTTTATTTTGTATCGTATTTGATCAATCTAAAGTTTAATTGGATTGACGTCAATCTGTTTTTTAAGAATAGATACAAATAATATTTGAATCAAAAAAAAAGGAATCATAATGATTCCTTTTTTGAGTTTAAATGTTTAGCCGCGCTCAACCAGGGTCAAAATATCATAGGTTGCGACCAGTTCATTGCGCTGATTTTTGACTTTAATATCCCAGACCACCACACCATGTGGTTTCTGTGCCGGATCGCGCAGTGCTTTTGGAGTTTTCTGCTTACAGGTCAGTTCTACCTGAATGGTATCGCCAATTTTCACCGGCTCTACAAAGCGCAAGTTGTCCATGCCATAGTTGGCAATGACCGGGCCTGGAGCAGCCTCGACGAATAAACCGGCCGCGGCAGATACCACAAAGTAACCATGGGCCACGCGCTCACCAAACAGTGATTCTGCCGCAGCAATTTTGTCCATATGCGCATAAAAGTGATCACCGCTCAGGCAGCCGAAATTCACCAGATCGGCTTCGGTCACGCTACGTCGTGCAGTCAGTAAACGCTCACCGATACGCAATTCATCAAATGATTTTTTGAATGGATGCACACGGTCTTCAAAGACCTGAGCACCAGCCGTCCAGCTATGACCGACTTGGGTCATGGCATTCGGGGAACCTTGAATCGCAGTCCGTTGCATATAATGTTTCACTGCACGTAAGCCACCGAGCTCCTCACCGCCACCAGCACGTCCCGGTCCACCATGCACCAGCAAAGGTAATGGAGAACCATGTCCGGTACTTTCTTTGGCACTTTCTGCATCCAGAATATGGACACGACCATGCCATGGCGCAATTTTGCTGAGCAGTTGTTCAATATTTTCATCGGTATTGCGTACGATGGATGCTACCAGACTACCTTCGCCACGTGCCACCAGGTCAGCCAGCTGAGCCAGGTCAGTATATGGCATTAAAGTGACTACAGGTCCAAAGGCTTCAATTTTATGAATATTTTCTGCCTGAGCCGGTGCTTTGCAGACCAAGACTGTTGGTGGATAACATGCGGACTTCTCAGTATTTTGTACTTGAATCTTAAAGTCCTGACGCAAGTGACTACCGAACACAATTTCTGCATCCTGGCTGAGCTGTTCAACTTTTGCCGCGACATCATGTTTCTGTTTGACGCTGGCCAAAGCACCCATTGTCACGCCTTCCTGAGCCGGATCACCGACAACCACTTTTTTCAGTTTTTCAATCAGACGGTCTTGTACTGTATCCAGCAGCTCGGCTGGAACAAAGGCACGACGAATGGCGGTGCATTTTTGTCCGGCTTTAGTGGTCATTTCACGGAAAACTTCACGAACAAATAAATCAATCGTTTCATCATTGGCTTGCGCCGTCAAAATCGCACTATTGACCGAATCTGCTTCCATAGTGAATGGAATCGAGTAGGCATTTAAGTGTGGATGCGAACGCAGTTTTTGCCCGGTTGATGCAGAACCGGTAAAGGTGACCGTATCCTGAGGATTTAAATAATCAAACAAATCATAAACCTGTCCGCAAATGAGCTGCAATGAACCTTCTGGCAAGAAACCGCTTTCATGAATGGCTTTGACCACGGCATGGGTCAGCTCGGCACCTTCGGTCGCCGGTTTGACAATACAGGGTACGCCTGCCAGTAGCGTAGGGGCGATTTTCTCCAGCATGCCCCAGATTGGAAAGTTAAAGGCATTGATATGCACGGCAACACCGGCTTTAGGCGTCAGAATATGTTTCGCGCCAAAGCTACCTTGCTTAGAAAGAGGAATCCAGGCATCTTCGACCCATGCTGTTTCATCACTCAGTTCACGACGCACCAAACTCGAATAGGCATATAAGGTGCCAATCCCGCCTTCAATATCAATCCAGGCATCTTTACGGGTACAGCCGGTCGCCTTGGCAAGTTCATAAAAGTCTTCTTTGCGCTCCATCAAATACTGTGCCACTTGCTTCAGTGCATTGGCACGTTGATGGAAGGTCCATGTGGCGATAGTCGCGCCTTTTTGTTTGGCATACTTGACTACAGCTTGGGTATCGATGCCCTGACTGCCGACCTGATAAACCGCTTCACCGCTAATGGCATGATAAACCGTACGTAAATCGGCTTGCGCTGTGTATTCCTGGCCGTACACCAGTGAAGCTAAGCTTTTGATAGCAATAGGATTATGAGTTGATTCAGTATCTTGATAATCCATTGTGCTTGAGTTGCTGTCTAACTCTAACATGGTAAAAACTCCATTTACGATACGTTTTGAGATGTATTTTAATTTTGATGTTTCATAATTTGTGTTGAAAAAGTGAAAATGTCAATCATAAATCTGTGTTTAAAAATGATTAGGAATAAAATAAAAAATATTAAACTATATAAAACAATTATTTATTAAAAATAAGCAATAAAAATTAAATGATACCAATAAATAGATATTGATTTTAATTTTGTATCGTTTTAATTTGAATGTATCAACACTTGGGATAAGTGAGGGAACAATGAATAATCAACAACAAATCTTCGATCAAAAGATTGAAAAGGATATTTCCATCGAGCCGAAGGACTGGATGCCGGATGCTTATCGTAAGACCTTGATTCGTCAGATTGGTCAGCATGCACACTCTGAAGTGGTGGGCATGTTGCCGGAAGGCAACTGGATTACCCGTGCACCGACCTTGAAGCGTAAAGCTGTGCTGATGGCAAAAGTTCAGGACGAAGCCGGTCATGCTTTGTATCTGTACAGTGCTGCAGAAACCTTGGGTGCGGATCGTGACGACATGATGGATAAGCTGATTGCCGGTCGCATGAAATATTCTTCAATTTTTAACTATCCAACCCTGAGCTGGGCCGATGTTGCAGCGATTGGCTGGCTGGTGGATGGTGCGGCTATTGTCAATCAGGTTGCGCTGTGCCGTACGTCTTACGGTCCTTATGCCCGTGCCATGGTGCGCGTTTGTAAGGAAGAGAGTTTTCATCAGCGTCAGGGCTTTGAAGCCATGATGGAATTGGCCAATGGTACGCCGGAACAAAAGCAGATGGCACAGGATGCGGTGAACCGTTTCTGGTGGCCGGCACTGATGATGTTTGGTCCAAGTGATGATAATTCACCGAATAGTGCACAAAGCATGCAGTGGAAAATTAAATTATTCAGCAACGATGATTTACGTCAGAAATTTGTCGATAACACTGTATCGCAAGTCTTGCAGCTGGGTTTAACCGTTCCCGATCCAGACCTTAAATTCAATGAAGCAACCGGACATTATGAATTTGGTGAAATCAATTGGGATGAGTTCTTTGCGATTCTTGCAGGCAAGGGACCGTGTAACCATGAGCGTATTGAAGCACGCCGCAAAGCTTGGGAAGGCGGTAAGTGGGTACGTGATTCAGCAGCAGTCTATGCGCAAAAACAGCAGCAACAGTCAGCAGCACAAAAAGTTGCTTAAAACAGTTTGATCAATATAGGGAAATTTGCTCATGAATAACAAAAACAACTGGTCACTTTATGAAGTGTTTGTGCGTAGTAAACAGGGTCTGAGTCACCGTCATGTTGGCAGCCTGCGTGCGCCAGATGAGGAAGTCGCACTACAAAATGCCCGCGATGTATATACCCGCCGCAATGAAGGTATCAGTATCTGGGTGGTGAAATCTGAATTGATTACCTCTTCCCAGCCAGATGAAAAAGCAGAATTTTTTGAACCAGCTTTGGACAAGGTCTATCGCCATCCAACCTTTTATAACATTCCAGCTGGCATCGAGCACATGTAAAGGGAAAGGTGAAGATTATGACAAATCAAGTATTGGCAGAATTTCTTTTACATGTGGGCGACAGTCAACTGGTGTTGTCGCATCGTTTGGCAGAATGGTGTGGCCATGCCCCTGAACTGGAGCTAGATATTGCCTTAGCCAATATCGGACTGGATTTATTGGGTCAGGCACGTACCGCACTCAGTCTGGCCGGTGAAGTGGAAGGCTTGGGCCGTGATGAAGACAAGCTGGCTTATTTCCGCACCGAACGTGACTATCGTAATTTGCTGCTATGCGAACAGCCAAATGGTGACTTTGCCCAGACCTTGGTACGCCAGTGGTTGATGGATCACTATCATGCTTTATTGTTTAGTGCCTTAAGTCAAAGTCAGCATGCTGAGCTGGCGGCTTTTGCAGTGAAGTCACTCAAAGAAGTGAAATATCACCAGCGTTTTTCCACCACCTGGATGGAACGCCTAAGTCTAGGTACAGCTGAAGCGCATGAAAAAACCCAGCAAGGTTTAAACCAGTTATGGCGTTTTACTGAGGAACTTTTTGTATTGACGGCAGATGAAAAACAGCTGGTCAATAGTGGTGTCCTTCCAGATATTGAAAATTTAAAAGTCCAGTGGCTAGAAACAATTACAGCCGAATTAGCCCGATTTGAATTAAGCCTGCCAGAGCTGGGCGCTTATCGTAGTGGGGCTAAACAGGGTTTACATACAGAACATCTCGGTTTTATTTTGGCTGAACTGCAATATATGCAGCGCTCTTATCCAAACATGAACTGGTAATTCGGCACAATCACAGGGAGTGAGTCGCATGAATCTGATTCGACACGTAGAAGATCAATGTTGGGACGTTTTACAGCAGGTTTCTGATCCAGAGATTCCGGTATTGTCCGTGATTGATCTAGGTATGATTCGTGGCGTCGAGCTGAATCAGCAGGATGAAATTGTGGTGCGACTCACGCCGACCTATAGCGGCTGTCCGGCCACGGATTTATTAAAAGCAGAAATTACCCAGGCTTTTGAGGCGAACGGTTTGACCCCGGTCAAAGTTGTTGTTGATTTGTCTGAAGCTTGGACCACGGACTGGATGAGTGAATCGGGTAAACAAAAATTACAGCAATATGGTATTGCACCGCCGCAAGGCCAGTCACATAGCTGTGGTACGCATGTGGCATTGACCGATGGCATCACCTGTCCACAGTGCTTAAGTTATAACAGTAAATTATTAAGTGAATTCGGTTCGACCGCCTGTAAAGCCTTATATCAATGTCGAGACTGCTTAGAAACTTTTGACTATTTCAAATGTATTTAATGTCTGGTCTAGCGTCTGCGTGAACACAAAAAAGAAATAGCCAAAACGAAAGAGGGATTTTCAAATGAGCCAATTTATACCATTAACCATTAAATCGATTCAGCCTCAAACCGAGCAGGCGATTTGCATTGCATTTGATCTCGCACCTGAACAGTTTGATGCTTTTCAATATCAGCCGGGTCAGCACCTCACCATTCGTCATTTAACCGATGACGGCGAGCTGCGTCGTTGCTACTCGATCTGCAGTGATACCCAGGAAGATATGAGTATTGCGATTAAAAAAATTGATCAGGGTCAGTTTTCAACCTGGGCCAATGCGCATCTCAAAGCGGGCGATGTACTGGAAGTCATGCCACCGCAAGGGGTGTTCTTTCAGAAAGCAGCCAAGGCCGGTGGCCAGAATTATCTAGGGTTTGCAGCAGGCAGTGGCATTACGCCAATTTTATCGATTGTAAAATCGGTGCTAAACCGTCAAGCAGAAGCCACATTTACCTTGGTATATGGCAACCGTTCTTGGAAACAGACCATGTTTTCTGAACAGATCATGGACTTGAAAGACCGTTTTAAGGAACGTCTGCAACTGGTAAATATTTTTTCACGTGAACTGAATGACAGCGAAATCTTTAACGGTCGTATCAATGCGGATAAATTGCAGCAGCTGTTTCAGGCCAATCTGATTTCAGCCGACACAGATCACTGTTTTGCCTGTGGTCCTGAAGAAATGATGGCGGCGGTCGAAACGGTATTACCGACTTGGGGCATTCAACGCAGCAAGATTCACACTGAACGCTTCAATACGGGTACTGCACCGAAAGCAACCGCCCAGCAGATTGAAAGCCGCAGCGAAGAACGCGTCAATATCATCCTCGATGGTCGCGAGCTGATTGTTGAAGTCTCCAAACAGGATGACAGTATTTTAGATGCTGCGCTACGTGCCGGAGCCGATCTGCCTTATGCCTGTAAGGGCGGTGTTTGTGCCACCTGTAAATGTAAGGTGTTAGAGGGCCAGGTTGAAATGGCGGTGAATTACAGTCTGGAAGAAGATGAAATCCAGAAAGGCTATGTGCTCAGTTGTCAGGCACGTCCAACCACAGCCAATGTCCGACTCAGTTTTGATGAATAACAGCTGAATTTACAGCACTGAGCACAGCAGGAGTTCAAGGATGACTTACATTAAAACCAGCTCACCAAAACCCGGCGTAGTCCTGATTGAGCTGAATCGCCCGGAAAAGCGCAATGCCCTAAATAATGCGACCTTGCAAGGTATTGCAGCCTGTTTGCAGAACCTGGAAACAGATGCTGCTGTGAAAGCCGTGGTCATTACCGGAAATACGCAATGCTTTGCTGCCGGTGCTGATTTAAATGAATTGGCGCAGTTAGATGTGGTCAGCATCCAGCAGGATCAGCGGCCACTGCTTTGGAAAAAAATTGATGAATTTTCCAAGCCTGTAATCATGGCGGTGAATGGTTATGCCTTTGGTGCAGGGTTTGAACTGGCTCTACATGGTGACATGATTTTAACTGGCGACAATGCCCAGTTTGCCTTGCCTGAAATTGGTTTAGGCATGTTGCCGGGCGCCGGTGGAACACAGCGCCTTGCCCGTCTGGTCGGTCAGCAATTAACGATGCGCTGGGCCATGACCGGTGAAATGATTTCAGCACAAGCCGCATTGCAACATGGCATGAGCAGCCAGATTTGTCCGACAGGATTGACCGTGCAATACGCACTGGAACTGGCAGAAAAAATTGCCAAGCAGGCACCGCTGGCCATTCGTGCCATCAAGCAATCTTTAAAGTCGATTCATGAAGTGACTTTAAGTCAGGGATTGAAGCTCGAGCGTCAACATTTTGTCTGGCTGGCTGCGACCCAAGATCGCCAGGAAGGCATTAATGCATTTTTAGAAAAAAGAAAACCAGAATTTAGAGGTGTGTAATGGATTATCAAACAATTATTGTCGAAGAAAAAAATGCAGTGGGCTACCTGACCTTTAACCGTCCAAAACAGCTCAACAGTTTTAATGAAACCATGCATCAGGAAGTCTCTAAAGTCATCAAGGCCTGGGCCAAAGACAGCCAGATTCGTGCCGTAGTGATTTCAGCAGAAGGTCGTGGTTTCTGTGCTGGTCAGGATCTGAATGATCGTGTGGTCGATCCGAATGCCGATGCACCGGACTTAGGCCTGTCGATTGAAAAATACTACAACCCTTTGATCAAGCTGATTACCGAAATGCCTAAACCCGTGATTTGTGCGGTGAATGGTGTGGCAGCAGGGGCAGGCGCCAATATTGCCTTGGCGTGTGACATTGTGGTGGCAGCAAAATCAGCCTCATTTATTCAAGCCTTCTGCCGTCTTGGCTTGGTGCCAGATTCAGGCGGCACCTGGTTCTTGCCGCGTCTGGTTGGACGTGCCCAGGCGATGGGCCTTGCCATGCTTGGCGATAAAATTCCGGCTGAGCGCGCAGTACAACTGGGCATGATCTGGCAGGTGGTTGAAGATGAGCAATTGCAGGCAGAAGCGAAAAAACTGGCAGAGCATCTGGCGCAGCAACCGACCTATGGTCTGTCCCTGATCAAAAAAGCCATTCATGCTGCAGCCGACAATAATCTGGATGAGCAGCTTATTCTGGAACGTGACCTGCAACGTTTGGCTGGACGTTCAAGCGATTATAAAGAAGGTGTACAAGCCTTTATGCAGAAGCGTACCCCTGAATATAAAGGATGCTAAATCATGCAACAGATCAATTTAGAGCAAGTCAAAGTTGCTGTGGTCGGTGCTGGAACCATGGGGATTGGCATTGCGCAACTGGCCGCCATGCACGGGCATCCGACTTATGTGTTTGATCTCGATCGCAGCAAGGTTCAGAGTGCCTTAACTGCTTTAGAGACACAGCTCAGCAAGCGTGTACAAAATGGCAAAATGACCCAGCAATTGCTGGAGAGTACCTTCGCCAATCTGATCGTGGCAGAAGATATTCAGCAGCTTGCCGATGCGGGTTTGATTATTGAAGCCATTGTCGAAAAGAAAGAAGTGAAGCAAAACCTGTTTCAACAACTGGCTGCCATTTGCCCGGAACAGACGATTTTTGCTTCCAATACCTCATCGATTTCCATTACCGCAATTGCCTCGGCGATTCCGCATCCGGAACGGGTGATTGGGCTGCATTTCTTTAACCCGGCACCAGTCATGAAGCTGGTCGAGATTATCCGCGGACTGAAAACTTCAGCAAGGATTGCCGATGCAGTATTTGATCTGATGAAGGACTGGAACAAGGTTCCGGTACGGGCCAAATCGACGCCCGGTTTTATCGTCAATCGTGTCGCACGACCTTATTATGCCGAAGCCTTTCGCGCCTTGCAGGAAAATGCCACCACACCGGAACAGCTTGATTTCATTATGCGCGAATGTGGCCGTTTTGCCATGGGGCCATGTGAACTCACCGACCTGATTGGACAGGATGTAAATTTCTCGGTCACGCAAAGTGTCTATCAGGAGTTTTTCTATGAGCCACGCTACCGCCCATCCTTGATTCAAAAAGAACTGGTCGATGCCGGCTGTTATGGTCGCAAGTCCGGTCAGGGTTTTTATGATTACACGCAGTCCAAGCCTGCGCCTGTATATGAATTGCCAGTGTGTTATGCCAAGTCGCTGAATAAGCTCAAAGTCACGGTAAAAGGTGAATGGCTGCATTCCTTAGCCCTGATTGAACGTTTAAAACAGGCCTCTCATGTAGAACTGAGTTTTCAGGCAGCAGAACAGAATGAAATCCTGATTGGTGATCTTTCCTTGCGATTATCGCTCGGCGAATCGGTTGAACTGGCTTATCCGCATGAGCCTGTGGTGTTGATGGACTGGCATGCAGATTGGGCCAATGCTCAAGCGATTCCGGTAGTTGCATCACCCGCTTGTAGTGAAGAACAGCGCCAGGTAGTAGAGCTATTCCTCCTAGGTATGAATGTGATACCTATTTGGTCTAAGGATCATCCAGGTCTTTATGTTATACGTAGTATCGCCATGCTGGTGAATGAAGCCTGTGAAGCCGTATTTCATGATATTGCATCAGAGCAAGATATTGATTCTGCTATGAAATATGGAGTGAATTATCCTTGTGGTCCATTCGAATGGGCAGATAAAATTGGGTATTACACAATTTTACAAATTTTAGAAAATATGTATCGTATTTATGGTGAAGATCGCTATAGAACTAGTATATATTTAGCAAAGAAAGCGGTGCAGGGACAGGCACAGCAAACTCAGCAGCACCCATTACGCGTGGCTGGCTAAAAGGAATAATCATGGAACAGGTTTATATTTTTGATGGAGTTCGTACCCCGATCGGACGCTATGCCGGTGGGCTGAGCAGTATCCGTGCTGATGATCTGGCAGCGCTACCGATTCAATATCTGAAAGAGCAGCATCCGGCATTGCCATGGGCAAAACTGGATGAAGTGATCTTGGGCTGTGCCAATCAGGCCGGTGAAGATAACCGTAACGTTGCGCGTATGGCGGCTTTACTTGCAGGACTGCCTGAATCTGTTCCCGCACTTACCGTGAACCGTTTATGCGCCTCAGGTCTGGATGCGATTGGACTTGCCGCACGTGCCATCAAATCGGGTGAAGCACAGTTTATTTTGGCCGGTGGGGTAGAATCCATGAGCCGTGCGCCTTTTGTGCAGTCTAAACCGACCTCAGCGTTTAGCCGTACTCCAGAAATTTATGACACGACTATTGGTTGGCGTTTTATCAACCCAAAATTTAAAGCCCAGTTTGGCGTTGACAGCATGCCGGAAACAGCCGAAAACGTTGCTGAAAAGTATCAGATCAGTCACGCAGATCAGGACCTGTTTGCCTATCGCAGCCAGCAGAAAACCGCAGTAGCACAGCAAGAAGGTATTTTTGCCGAAGAAATTCTGCCGGTAGAGGTTAAAGGGCCAAAGAAAACTATCCTGACCATTTCCCAGGACGAGCACCCGCGCGCAGAGACGACACTGGACAATCTGGCCGCCTTAAAAACCCCATTTCGTAAAGAAGGCGGTTCGGTCACCGCCGGCAATGCTTCGGGTGTCAATGACGGGGCGGCTTGCGTATTACTTGGGAATCAGCAGTTTGCCGAGCAGTATGGTTTGCGCCCGAAAGCTAAAGTGATCGGGATGGCCAGCGCCGGTGTCGAAGCTAAATATATGGGTATTGGGCCGGTTCCAGCGGTACAGAAAGTGCTGAAACAGACTGGCCTGAGTCTGGAGCAGATGGACGTGATTGAGCTGAATGAAGCATTTGCAGCGCAATCGCTGGCCGTGATTCGTGAACTCGGCTTGCAAGACGATGATTCCAGAATTAACCCGAATGGCGGTGCCATCGCTTTGGGTCATCCGCTGGGTATGAGTGGCACCCGTTTGGTGATTACCGCCATGAAAGAATTAAAACGTCGTAATGGCAAATATGCACTCTGCACCATGTGTGTGGGTGTTGGTCAAGGTGTTGCACTGGTTTTAGAAAATATGGATTAAACACATCATTCAATCAATGAATTAAACCGTGGTCAGGAAGACTGCGTCAGGAGTAAGAATATGAATAACAATGCAATGGAAAAAATTGAAAAAGTATCGGTTGATGAGTTACGCAGTGTTCAGCTACAGCGTATGAAAAAGACGTTGCAACATGCTTATCAGAACAGTCCGGTTTATAAAAAGAAATTCGATGATGCTGGCGTGCATCCAGACGATTTTAACTCACTGGAAGACCTGGCGAAATTCCCGTTTACCACCAAACAGGATTTACGCGATAACTATCCGTTTGGTATGTTCGCTGTTCCACAGGAACAGATTGTACGTGTGCACGCATCTTCTGGCACCACCGGTCAGCCGACCGTAGTGGGTTATACCCAAAATGATATTAATGTCTGGTCAGACGTGGTGGCGCGTTCCCTGCGTGCAGCCGGCTTGAGCAGCAAAGATATCATTCAGGTGTCTTATGGTTATGGTCTGTTTACGGGCGGTCTAGGCGCGCATTATGGCGTTGAGCGTTTGGGTGCAACCGTGATTCCAATGTCTGGCGGACAAACCGATAAACAGGCGCAACTGATTCATGACTTTAAACCGACAGCACTGATGGTTACGCCATCTTACTGCCTGAACATTATTGAAGCGCTTGAGAAGAAATTTGGCACAGCCAAAAACTGTTCGATTAAAACCGGCGTCTTTGGTGCAGAGCCATGGACCAATGAAATGCGCAAGGAAATTGAAGAGCGTCTGGGCATTGATGCCCTAGATATTTATGGTCTGTCAGAAGTCATGGGACCGGGCGTGGCGATGGAATGTCTAGAATCTAAAGATGGCCCAACCATCTGGGAAGATCATTTCTATCCTGAAATTATCCATCCGGAAACTGGCGAAGTGCTGCCAGATGGCGAACTGGGTGAACTGGTCTTTACCACCATTACTAAAGAAGGCATGCCGGTAATCCGTTATCGTACCCGTGACCTGACCCGTTTATTGCCAGGCACGGCACGCACCATGCGCCGTATGGACAAGATTGTCGGCCGTAGTGATGACATGATGATTATTCGTGGGGTCAATGTCTTCCCATCACAGATTGAAGAGCAGATTTTACAGATCCAGCAACTGATTCCGAACTATCAGATCCAGATTTGCAAACAGGGACATCTGGATACATTGCATATCCGTACCGAAATGCGTAAAGATAGCAGTGACATTATGGCGCACCAGCTGGCAACTCAGCTGAAAAGCCAGATTAAAACCATGGTCGGAATCACCGTAAGTGTCGAAGTGTTACCTGAAGGGAGTCTGCCACGCTCTGAAGGCAAGGCACAGCGCGTGTTTGATATCCGCAAGTCTGCATGAAGTACTACTGGATGATGACTAAATGGTCTATCATCCAGTTTCTACAAGGTAAAGTTAAGCGTAATGAATCCGAAATTAAAACAAATCATTGATGACTTTATTCAAAATGAAGCACTCAGCGGAACCTCATTAATCATGACCATCTTCGGTGACTGTATTTTTCATCGCGGTGGCATTATCAGTCTGGCCAGCCTGATCCAGCTCATGGATGTCTTCGGCTTTAATGAACGTTCAGTAAGAACTGCTGTATTTCGTCTGGTACAAAATGGCTGGCTGTTCTCGGAAAAAATTGGCCGCACCAGTTATTACCGTGTGACCGAAAGCAGCCGCCAGCGTTTTATTATGGCGGATCAAAAAATTTACAGTTTTCAGCACACCGAATGGGATCAGAAATGGGATCTGGTGCTGCTCAGTTCGGTGGAATTGGAAAATAAACTGGTTCTGAAAAAAGAGCTGGAATGGCTGGGCTTTGCCAATATTGCTACCAATGTCATGGCCTATCCGGGCTGTGATCATCAGAAACTGCAAAACCTGCTGCTGAACCTGAAAATGACCGATCAGGTGGTGGTGTTTAAGGCCGAAACCTTGCAGCTCTGGCAGGAATCCTATCCAACTGTGAAGCGTATGGTTGCTACCAACTGGCCGGTGCAGGAATTACATCAGCGTTATGAAAAATTTATCACCGATTTTCGGGAATTTTTTCATCTGGTGGAACAGGAAGATGAGCTAGATCCGCTACAGGCATTTCAGTTGCGTATTTTGCTGATTCATCAATTCCGCCGGATTTTATTAAAAGATCCGAATCTGCCTTTTGAGTTATTGCCATCTAACTGGCTTTCCCTGAATGCCCGTAATCTGAGCAGCAATTTATATCAAACTGTGGTTGCAGCAGGTGATGAATTCTTTATAGAAATCGCGCGGACTTCGGAAGGTTCGATGCCGCCAGTACATCCACAATTTTATAAACGTTTTGGCGGTTTGCGACTAGAAGCCGTCAGTTAATCTAATTCTGCATTTTTAAAGGAATAAAATAATGCCGTGTTATGCCATTGATGGTGTGATTCCTGTGGTCAGCCCTCGTGCTTATGTGCATCCGCAAGCCGTTCTGATCGGGGATGTGGTGATTGAAGAAGGTGTATATATCGGGCCTTTTGCTACTTTAAGAGCCGACTTTGGCGGGATTCATATCCAGAAAAATGCCAATGTTCAGGATTCCTGTACCATTCATGGCTTTCCCGGTAGCGTCACGCTAGTCGAAGAATATGGCCATATCGGACATGGCGCGATTTTACATGGTTGTATCATTCGCAAAAATGTACTGGTCGGCATGAACAGCGTGATTCTGGATGAAGCCGAAATTGGTGAAAATACCATTATCGGTGCTAATAGCACGGTTAAAGCCAAAGCTCAAATTCCGGAAAATTCACTGGTGCTCGGTAGTCCGGCGCGGGTCATTCGTCCTCTGGATGCCAAAGAAATTTCCTGGAAAAGCAAAGGGACGCAGGAATATATTCAGCTGACAGAGCGCTGCTTGTCCTCGATGCAGGAAGTTGAACCGTTGTCTGAAGATTCAGCAGATCGCCTGAACTATCAGGCCTTTGATGCGGAATATCAAATTAAAAAGAATCATTAATTTAGCACTTGGCTGATGATTGTATCAGCCAAGTTTTTTATTTCATTTATAAAAATTATAAACGGCGACATTGACCTTCTTTGTCACCATTGACCCGGTTATTGCCACCGATCGGTTGAATTAGATTGGATTCGCATTGCAGATTACCGTCCACCACATTGTCATTTACAGTAATTTTTTGGGTATTCTTTTTCAGCTGGATATCACCCTCTACCTGATTGGCAGTGAGCTGAATCGTCTGACCGCCTTCTAGCTGGATATTGCCGTCAATCCGATTATGTTGTGCCAGAACCGAGCTAAAACGTCCTTTCGATTCCAGATTGCCATCAATCGCAGTATTTGAAATTACTGCTTGAGCACCCTGATACAACATGACATTGCCTTTAATGGTGGCATTATCAATCTGACAGTTTTGGCTGATACTGACATTATCATCAATCGTGCGATCTTTAATGCTACCGTGACAGTGATAATCTGCGAAACTTGCGCTTGATAAACAAAGTAGTGCTAAACTTGAAAGTAATTTTATCATCATGATCCTTGGTGTATTTTTAATGCACTTTAACCATAATTTTTGAATATGACATTTTGATGACGGCACTCAAACGTAGTGTGGGCTTTAGGTTAGCGTATGTTAACGTACCAAAATCATTTCCAGCACGAATTTAGAACCAATAAAACCCAGTGCCAGCAAACCAAAACCGAGTAGGGTAAAGCGCACGGCTTTCTGGCCACGCCAGCCAAACTTCCAGTGTCCGATTAATAGTGAACCATAAACCAGCCAGGAAATAATACTGAACGCAGTTTTATGTGCCAGATGTTGGGCGAAGAAATTATCGATGGTGAAAAAGCCAAAGCTCAAAGCGAGGGTAAGTAAAACAAAACCGGTCATCAGCATATCAAACAGGAGTGATTCCATGTCTTGATAAGAAGGCAACAAACTGACCCAAACCCGGCGTTTTGCTTCTTTTTCAGCTCGCGATCCTGAAGTCGCAAGATCACGGCCTGAATGGTCGCCATGTAGATGAAGGATATAAAAATCTACCATTTCCCTTTCAGGAAATTACGATTCAGCCACCGGTATTACAGGTTGAATGGAACTTTTATCAGTTAATTGGTTATATGAGTACCTGGTCAGCCGTGAAAGCTGCCACTAAAGCACTCGGACATAATCCATTGGATGTACTGGCAGATGCTTTATTGCCAGAATGGGAAGATCCAGAATTGCCTAGAGTCATTCGCTGGCCATTATCAGTGCGTGCGGGGCGTATAATCCTTTAAAGAATACTCAAGCTAAAGCCTTTTCATTGAACAATGAATTGAATATTTCAAGGCTCAGAATTATCGCCCCAAGATCATTTCCAGCACGAATTTAGAACCAATAAAACCCAGTGCCAGCAAACCAAAACCGAGTAGGGTAAAGCGCACGGCTTTCTGGCCACGCCAGCCAAACTTCCAGTGTCCGATTAATAGTGAACCATAAACCAGCCAGGAAATAATACTGAACGCAGTTTTATGTGCCAGATGTTGGGCGAAGAAATTATCGATGGTGAAAAAGCCAAAGCTCAAAGCGAGGGTAAGTAAAACAAAACCGGTCATCAGCATATCAAACAGGAGTGATTCCATGTCTTGATAAGAAGGCAACAAACTGACCCAAACCCGGCGTTTTTGCTTCTTTTTCAGCTCGCGATCCTGAAGTCGCAAGATCACGGCCTGAATGGTCGCCATGAGCAATACGGCATAAGCAGATAAAGACAGGATAATATGAATATCCAGACCCAAAGAGTTTTGTGCGATGATTTTTGCAGGCTGAGTAAAGACAAAACCGAGGATCAAACCTGTGGCAGCTACTGGAATTCCGATCAGATTTAGGGCAATAATTGGACGATAAGTACTGTAAATAATGCTGAGTAATAGCATTAGACCGGAAGTAAAGGAAAACAGGGCAAAGACATCATAATTGATGCCCAGCGGGGTGTGCATATCACCATACAAGACCAGCGCATGCAAGCCCAGTCCAAGCAGGGCAGTTAGCGATACAAACCATTGATTAGGAGCACGTTTAGACATTAAATGAATGAACAGATACCAGAAGGAAGCGGTATAAGCGACTAATGCTAAGATCGTATAAACCAAGGGGAGGCTAACCATGTCAAACCTTTTTAAGGGTGATGAATATTCATTTATATAAATTCGCTGCGAACTACAGTATCCTATAGCATTCTATGCATAAATTTTCTATTTTAAGAAACAATTTTTTGCTCATGGCTATTTTAAGCGGATTTTGCAATGTTTGATACCTTAACAGAACGACTCACGCAGAGTTTAAGAAATGTTACTGGCTCAGGGCAGCTAACCGAAGACAATATTAAAGATACGTTACGTGAAGTGCGTATGGCGCTTCTTGAGGCCGATGTTGCGTTACCTGTAACTCGTGAATTCATCGCGAAAGTTAAGGAAGAAGCATTAGGCCAGGAAGTGATGACTCAGTTATCTCCTGGGCAGGCTTTTGTCAAAATCGTTCATGACGAATTGACCAAAATGATGGGCGAGGCCAATGAAAGCCTCGACCTCGCTGCAAAACCACCTGTGGTTGTCCTGCTGGCAGGCCTGCAGGGTGCAGGTAAAACAACAACTGCAGCGAAACTTGCACGCTTCTTACAAGAACGTCAAAAGAAAAAAGTCGCGATGGTCTCTGCCGACGTATATCGTCCGGCTGCGATCAAACAGTTACAGACTGTCGCGGGTGAAGTCGGTGCGATTTTCCTGGAATCCAGCGCAGACGAGAAACCAATTACGATTGTAAACCGTGCGATTGAACAGGCAAAAATCCAGTTTGCCGATGTGCTGATTGTCGATACGGCAGGCCGTTTGCATATCGATGATGACATGATGGGTGAAATCAAAGAGCTGCATGCAGCGATTAACCCGACTGAAACCCTGTTCGTGGTCGATGCCATGACCGGTCAGGATGCGGCAAACACCGCCAAAGCGTTCAACGATGCCTTGCCTTTAACTGGTGTGATCCTGACCAAAACTGATGGTGATGCGCGCGGTGGTGCGGCACTGTCAGTACGTGCGATTACCGGCAAGCCAATCAAGTTCCTCGGTATGGGTGAGAAACTCGATGCCTTGGAGCCATTCCATCCTGAGCGTGTCGCACAGCGTATTCTCGGTATGGGTGATGTACTTTCTTTGGTCGAAGAACTTGAGCGTAAGGTCGACAAAGAAAAAGCCGAAAAAATGGCGAAAAAACTGCAAAAAGGCGGCAGCTTCAACTTTGAAGATATGCTGATGCAGTTTGAGCAGATGAACAAGATGGGCGGCATGATGGGCTTCCTGGACAAACTTCCTGGCATGAGCAATGCCGGTCTGCAAGATGCGTTGGCCCAGGCCAATCCTGAAAAGCAGGTCAAGAAAATGGAAGCGATTATCCAGTCGATGACCATCAAAGAGCGCCGTAATCCAGACTTGATGAACCCAAGCCGTAAAAAACGTATCGCAGCAGGTTGTGGTATGGAAGTGGCGGAAGTCAACAAGTTGATTAAACAACATGCGCAAATGGCCAAGATGATGAAGAAGTTTGCCAATCCGTCAGGTATGGCAAAAATGATGAAATCACTCGGTGGTTTGCAGAAACAGTTTGGCGGCGGTGGCGGCATGGGCCCACTGTTCGGCGGCAATGACAAGAAATAAGATTCTGATTTAAAAAAGGCGCGAAATGCGCCTTTTTTATTATGTATCAATCAGAAAACCGGTTTAAACAAAACAACATTTACTTACCCAAAATAAAAATCCAATCAGGCAGACTCAGGAATATCAGCACAAAACAAAGAGAAATTTAAAATGGCTCAAGTGATCATCGTTCATGGTTATACTGCAAGCCCTGAAGAAAACTGGTTTCCATGGATTCAGGAAAAAGCCCAACAGGAAAATGTCAGCTTAAAAGTACTGCGACTTGACCCATCGACCACACCCAAGCTGGAGGTGTGGGACCAGCAAATGCGTGAGCAGATTGAGGGGATTGATGAAGACAGTATTTTTATCGGGCATAGCCTGGGAACTGTGGCTGTATTGCATTACTTATCCAGAGAATTAAAACAGCAAAAGATTCAGCAATTGGTATTGATCGCAGGATTTAATGGCCGCTTGGGTCGTTTAGATGAAGTAAACCCATTTATTGATGCCGCTGAGATCGATTTTGATCTGCTTAAACAGCAGGTGGCAGAACGTGTGGTGATTTATTCTGAAGGCGATGATCGGGTGGAGCCTGAATTTAGCCTGGAACAGGCAGACAGTCTGGATGCGATTGTGGTGAGTGCCAAGCATCAGGGACATTTTATCGATTCAGAAGGCTGTACCGACCTGCCAGAACTCTGGAAAGTGATTGAGCCTTATCTGATTAAAGCTGAATCTTAAGCAGGTTGTTGGATTCGTTCAATTTGCAAATTGAGTCTGAGATGGGATGCAAAAAGTTACTTGAATTTCATCTTCAGACTGTTTAATAGTATTTTTTGCCAAAGCACTTTGTGCTCAATTATAATAAGTAAAACACGATGAAAAATATAATCAACAAAGTCTATATCGTGCCTGATTATCAGGCCACCTCAAATGACCATTGGTATCCGTGGCTGAGTCGCCAACTCAAAAATGTCGGTGTTGATTCAAAACGGATTATGCTGGCCAATCCTTTTCAGCCTGATCTAGAAGAATGGCAGCAGAATCTGAAACTGCATATTCCACATCTGGATGAGCATACGTTTTTAGTTGCCCATGGCCTGAGTGGACTCAGTGTTTTAAGTTTTTTACAGCAACATTATCTCCAGCAGCACCGCAAGATCGGCGGGGTCATTCTGGTTTCAGCTTTCGATACACCGCTGGTGGCCTGGTCGGAACTGAATAAAATGCTGCAGGCGACACGACTGGATCTGAACAACCTGCCGTATAGCTATAAACGCGCGGTCATGCTGATCTCCAGTAATGATCCTTTTGTACCTGCACCGGTTTCCTTGCGCTTGGCCCACAGCTTAAATGCTCAAATTTTTGAGATTAAAAAAGCCGGACATTTTAACAAATGTGATGGATTTACCGAATTTCCTCAATTGCTCGAAATCATGAAACTGTGTCTGGCAAATGAGCCGCAAAATGCTGCAAACCTTTAAGCAGAAGATCAGGTTCAATCCTCGGCTGATACGGCTCAAGATGCTGGGCAAACACTGGAGCATCTCCACCGGTTAGTACCAGCTGTGCCGGAAAATCATGCAGCACTTTTTCAATGGTGCTGAGCAGACCGAGCAGAATGCCATGATGTACTGCATCGATGGTATTGCGTCCGGGATTGAGCTCAGAAAATGCGGCATCCGGAATTTTAATGCCTTTGGTATTCTGAATTAGTGCATCACGTTGCAAATATAAATTTGGCAGAATAAAACCGCCTAAATGTTGTTGTCCTTGAATCAGGTCAATGGTCAGCGCTGTACCACAACTAATCACACAATAATTCTCATGAGGCTGGGTCGCGACAGCAAGTACCTGTAGCCAGCGGTCAATCCCCAGTTGTGCGGGTTCATCATAGCCACAAATCAGGCCAGCATATTGGGCCTGCACCTGAGCAAAAATCACTGGAATATGCAGACCATCTAATATACTAAGAATGCGCTCATTATTGGTTTTGTCCTGAACCGAAGACAATCCGACCTGATCCAGATCCAGCGTTTTAAAGTGCTGGATCAGGCCAAGTAACAAATCGGCAGGGGATTGTAAATGTAATTCCGCTGCATGTTCAATGATCTGATCTTGTTCGGTAATCCAGTATTTGAGTCGGGTATTGCCAATATCTAGCCATAGTTTCTTCATGGATTATGCCTGTTCAAGGATTATTTTTGAGCCGTAATTGACCTTGGTAAAAGATGTGGACACCTGTTTCAGTTGCGATTTTAACAGCGCCATCATCCTGAATACCCAGAAATTTTCCTGAATATTGCCCTTGCAGATCGGTAAATTCAACCCTCTCTTGGATAAAAGCGGCATGTCGATTGAAACGACCAGACAGATTCTGGCTGCCATAACTAAACCATTGTCCGGCTTGCTGAATCGCCAGATACAGTTCTGCAATCAGCTGAATGCGTGAACCCGGATGCAGGCCCAACTCATTCAATGAGGTCACTTGCTGCTCGGGAACCTCAGCAGACATTGGGCTGAGGTTGATCCCGACCCCGACCACCACTTGCGTAGGTGAAATTGGTTCTACCAGAATGCCGCCCCATTTGCCTTTGACGCTATACAGGTCATTCGGCCATTTTACTTGCAAGTCCAGCCCTTGTAGACTGGGCATTTGCAGGATATTTAACGCAATTTCCAGAGCCAAACGGCCATCGATGGGTTTTTGTGTATGCAGCAATGTGCTTAAATAGATATTCCCTTCAGGTGAAATCCACTGACGCTGGCGCTGTCCACGGCCTTGGGTCTGCACATGGCTACAGACCAGAACCTGCTGTACCCCCTTGGTTGCCAATTCCCGCACATCGTCATTGGTCGATGTGGTAATCGGTTTGATGAGCAATACTTCCGGAAGCTGGCCTGCATCGCTTAATCGTTGTTGCAGTTCACGAGTTTCTACATCCATTTGAATCTAAACGTGGTAAATATCGTTATGGAGTTAATCATATATTTATTGATTGGTGCAATTGCAGGATTTACAGCTGGCCTGTTTGGGGTTGGTGGTGGTTTGATTATTGTGCCGATTCTGTACATTGTTTTTACCCAGCTCCAGTACGATCCCAGCGTGATTATGCACATGGCGGTGGGGACTTCTCTGGCTACCATTATTGTCACCTCGATCAGTTCTGTCATGGCGCATCATCAAAGAGGTGCCGTGTTGTGGTCGGTATTTCGTAATCTGGCACCCGGCTTGATTATTGGTTCCTTCCTGGGCGCAGGGATTGCTGACTATTTATCTGGTCAAGGCTTGCAGCTGTTGATCGGGTTCTTTGCAGTCTGGGTGGCGTTTAGAATGTTTAAAGGCGCCAATGTTCAGGTCGATCCGAATAAAAAATTGCCTTCAACCCCGGTACAACTCGCTGCGGGCGGTGGGATTGGTGTGGCATCGGCGATCTTTGGGATTGGTGGCGGTAGTCTGACAGTCCCGTTTTTGAATCGCTGTGGCATCGTGATGCAAAAAGCCGTGGCGACCTCTGCGGCTTGTGGATTGCCGATTGCCGTGGCAGGCGCACTAGGCTTTATCTGGTTTGGTCAACAGGCCCAGGTCACAGTACCAAATACGATTGGCTATATCCATATTTATGCCTTTATTGGCATCAGTATGATGAGTTTTTTTACCGCCAAACTCGGTGCAAAAGTGGCACATTTACTTTCACCTGCGGTACTGAAAAAATGTTTTGCGGCTTTACTGACCACCGTCGGCCTGTATTTTATTTATCAAGGTTTTATAGCCTGATTTAATTTTTTAGGTTGAACTGATGTATCACCTAAGGAGAATGGTTCACTATTCTCCTTTTTTATGAACTTGAGTTGGCTGTAGAGACACAAGATTGTCTGACAATGTCACAGTATTCATCGAAAAAATTCTATCTAATAGCAATATAGCCCAAATCATGGGCTGAACCAGTATCCATAAAAATAAAGACAGGAACGGTATGCCATTAGAACAAGCACACAGTTTGTCTGAGCAGATTGCCAAACACATTAGCGAACAGATTATTCGCGGCGAATTGGTCGAAGGCGAACGTATACAGGAACTCAGGATTGCCTCGGAGCTGGATGTCAGTCGAGGGTCAGTTCGTGAAGCCCTGCTGTTGCTGGAACGCACCCAGCTGATTGAAATTTATCCGCGTCGCGGTGCCATTGTCTCGGAAATGTCAGCCTTGCAGGTGCGGGCCTTATTTGATATTACCTCTTTATTGCTGGGGCAGATGGTGCATCGTATGGCTGAAACCTGGCGGAGTCATGAAGCCGAGCGCATTCAGCTATTATTAGAACAATTAGAAGCAGAAACTCGCCAAGGACATACAGAAAAGTTTTATGATCTGATCTTTCAGGGCATGGCCCAGCAACATGAGATGGTCGGAAATCCCTATCTGATGCGCTACTATCAGGAACTGTTACCTTGCTTGCGGCGTAGCTATTTCCTGACCCTGAATATTTCCAGACGCGAGTTACAGGAATCTTTCGACTTATTTAAACTGGTCACTGAAGCAATTCTGATACGAAAAACCCATCAGGCCGCTTTATTTATGGAAGATTTTTGTCGACACTTACGTAACCTTGTGTTGGAATCTCTGACACGGATGAAACAAATTGAACTCGCGTGGGCCAGACGCTCACGACGTTAAATCAGGACATTATGCGTTTAAGCAGTTTAAAACTTTCAGGCTTTAAATCTTTTGCCGACAGTACCACTTTACATTTTAAAGATAACCGTACTGCAGTCGTGGGACCGAACGGGTGTGGTAAATCTAACGTCATTGATGCCATACGCTGGGTCATGGGCGAGTCCAGTGCGCGCCAGCTGCGTGGTGGCAGCATGCAGGACGTGATTTTTACCGGAACTGCCAAGCGTAAACCGGTGGGCATGGCCAGTGTAGAACTGCGCTTTGACAATACCTATGGCAAACTGGGCGGTGCTTATAATGCCTATAATGAACTGGCAGTCCGCCGTCAGGTCAACCGCGATGGCAAGTCTGAATATTTCCTGAATGGCAGCAAATGCCGGCGTCGTGACATTACCGATATTTTTCTGGGCACCGGTCTGGGGCCACGTTCTTACGCGATTATTGAACAGGGCATGATCAACCGTCTGGTCGATGCCAAGCCGGATGAAATGCGGGTCTATATTGAAGAAGCTGCCGGGGTTTCGCGTTATCAGGCACGGCGCCGTGAAACCATGCTGCATCTGGATCACACCACGCAAAACCTGTCGCGTCTGGAAGATATTGCCTCTGAACTTAAATCTCAGTTAAAAACCCTGAAACGTCAGGCTGAAAGCGCGATTCAATATAAGCAACTGGAAGCACAGATTCGTAGCATCAAGATCGAAATCCTGTCTTTCCAATGTGAACAAAGCCAGCGCTTGCAAGAAGAATATACCGTGGAGATGAATACTCTCGGAGATAATTTTAAGCTGGTACGTTCCGAGCTGACTACGGTTGAACATGATTTAGGAAGTACCAGTGAACTGTTTCAGCGTCTGATTCAGCAATCGACACCTTTGCAAAGTGAATGGCAACAGGCCGAGAAAAAACTGGCCGAACTGGAAATGACCTTGCAGCAAAAACAGTCTTTGCTCGAGCAAAATTCCACCAGTCTGGTCAAGCTGGAACAGCAAAAAGCCCAGACCAAAGAGCGTTTGCAATTGATTGAACTGCAACTCGATACCTTGCAGCAGCAAGCTGAAGATCAGCAAACACAATTGCAGCAGCAAGATGGAGAGAATCAGGCGCAGAGCCAAAATCTGGCTGATCTCAAATCACAACATACAACAGTCGCGGCACAATTTGCCCAAATCAAAACTCAGGTCGAACAGCAGCAGCAGCGTAAATTACAAATGTTGGCTCAAAGCGAGCAACTGGCCAAGAATATTGAGCGGATTGAACAGCAAAAACAGACCGTACAGCAACAGAGCATACAGATTCAGCATCAAGCGCAACAAGATGAGCTAGAGCAATATCAACAAGACAAGACTGAGATCGAACAGCAGCTATTCACATGTGAAGCGCAACGCACTGTATTGCAAGATCAATTGGCTCAAGTTCAGACCGAGCAGGCAGAACAGCAGCAGTGCTTGATGCAGTTAAAATCTGAAATTCAGGTGCTGCATTCAGAACAGAACAACCTCAGTCAATTGCTGACCAAAGCCAATCCACATGCCAAGGCCGATGCACTACAGCTAATGCATGTACTTAAGCTCAACGATGCAGGCAAAGACCATGCAAAGCTGATCGAAAAGTTTCTGGCAAAATGGCTGTCTGCCCAGATTCTGGCAGAGGGTGAAAACTTTCTTGAAGATCGGGCGCGTCAGTTAAAGCCATATACTGTGCAAGATGAAATTCAGATTGCCAATACGGTGTGTCTGGCCGACTGGATTGAATCTCCACAGTATTCACTGTGGCAGCAGGTTGCAGTTGTAGATTCATTAGCGCAAGCCTTGAAACTTCAAACTGGGCTTTTGCAAGGTCAGACCCTACTCAGTCTGGATGGCTATCAGGTTGGGCCTGATTGGGTGATTGCGCTGGATTATGATGAATCGAGCCAAGCCGCTCAGGGCGCATTGAGTCATCGTATCCGTCTGGAGGAAATCGAGCTTCAGTTATCAGCACTGAATACCCAACTTAGTCAGGCTGAAGAGCAACTGCCTGAACTGAATCTTCGGATGAAGGAGTTAAAAACCCAGATTCAAACGATCAGTGAGCAGTACAAGCACACACAAAAGCAACTGCAACAACTCGATGTCAATATTGCCAAAGTTCAAAGTAGTGCTCAGGCTTTCGCATTACATAAGCAGCAATTACAGCATCAGCTGCAACAACTCGATGAGCAGCTAGAAGAAGATGCCATGCAGAAAGACGATCTGGAAATTGATCTGCATGCTCTGAATATTAAGCTGGAACAAGCGCTACCAAATTATAAAACCCTGCAATTCCAGCTGGAAGCATTGAGCACTCAGTTAGATGACTCGCAGCAGCTTAGCCAGCAAGCGCAGCAGGAACTGGAACTGCTGCGCCGTCAAAGCGTACAGAGTCAGCAGCAGATTGAATTGCTGGAAAAAGATCAGGTATTTTTAATAGAACAGTATCAACAAATTAATCTACAAATCGAGCAAGCCAAGAAATTTGTCGATCCGGTACAGCTAGAATTGCCTGCTTTACAGAGCCAGTTTAATGAACAGGCGCAGATCACTGAAAAGCTGCAAAAAACCTGGGCCGACTGGCAGATCGAATTAAATCAGGTGCAGAGCAAACAGCAGCAATTAACTGAACAGCGTCACAGTTTCCAGCAGCAGGATGAAAAACTGCGTACAGCACTGGAAGCCAAACGTCTGGCCTGGCAGGCAGCCAAATCTGATTTGCAGCATTATTCAGAACAATTAAAAGAACTGAATCATGAAGTCATCAGCGGTTTAACTATTGATGTCAAAACCCATCAGGCGAAACTGGAAAAAGCTCAGGCGCAGTTCGATAAGCTCGGTGCAGTGAATCTGGCGGCTTCTGAAGAATATGAAGAAGTCTCGAAACGCTATGAGGAACTGAGCCACCAGATGCAGGATCTGGAAAATACTGTGGAACAGCTACAAGCTGCGATGAAAAGTATTGATCAGGAAACCCGCAAACTGTTTATGCACACTTTTGATCAAGTCAATGCCGAACTGCAAAACCTGTTCCCGAAAGTATTTGAAGGGGGCGAGGCGAGTTTAAGTCTTGAAGATGGATGGCAATCGGGTGTAAAACTGATGGCCCGACCACCGGGTAAACGTAATAGCTCCTTGGCATTACTCTCCGGTGGGGAGAAGGCTTTAACTGCATTGGCACTGGTATTCGCGATTTTTCGCTTAAATCCGGCACCTTTTTGTGTACTGGATGAAGTCGATGCACCACTAGATGATGCCAATGTGGGACGTTTTTGTAATTTAGTCAAAGAGCTTTCTGAACACGTGCAATTTATTTATATTACCCATAACAAACTTGCAATGATGATGGCGACTGATCTTTTAGGTGTAACCATGCCTGAACCGGGAACCTCAAAATTAGTGACAGTAAATTTGGAACAGGCAAAAGAATACGGCTTAGCTGCGGAGGTATAATATGGAAATCACCACCATTATCGGGATTGTTATTGCAATTATCATCATGCTGTTGGGCATTAGAATGCTGCTCAAAAAACCTGTAGAGGCAGTCCCTTCACTGGATGCTAACCTGCATATCGATCCGGATAGCCAGACCCCTGTCATTCCTCGGCATGTACGATCGCAACTGGCAAAGCAGAACGCAGATCCGGCACAACGTATAGAGCCGAGCCTGAGCGTAGAAGAAAAGGCTCCTGAAAAACCTTCGGCATTTCGCAAGCCTGAACCGACCTTGGCTGAGCCAGCAGTGCTTGAGACAGCTGCAGCGGTCGAGCCGAGTCCAATGACCGAAGCTGAAGTGGTGGCAAGCTCTGCAACTACAGAACCAGCCGAAACATCACTGGAGCAAAAGCCGGCCGAAGTAGAACCGGAAAATAACCAGCCTGAAAATAAAGATACAGCTACCGAATTTAGTCTGAACAGCAACATCGAAAAAGCAGAAATTTCTGAATTTAATGATGAAAGCAGTATTCTGGATGCCCATCTGCATGAGCAAAAAATAGTGGATGAAGAAAGTGCGTTATCCAGTGCTGAAACCATTATTTCTCTGCATATCTATCCGCAAGGCCGTGTACTTTCAGGTGATAAAACCCTGAAAGTCTTACTCAAATATGGTCTGCGTTATGGCGAACTGGCCTGTTTCCACCGTTATAGTGAAGATGATTCAAAACTGCTATTTTCGGTACTGCAAATGACCGATACGGGTATGGAAGGCTTTGATCTGGAAACATTGTCGACTCAGGAAGTCAAAGGTCTGGCTTTCTTCCTGGCTTTACCGCATAGCGATGTACAAAATGCCTTTGATACCATGGACAGTATTTCACGTCTGATTGCCCGTGAAGTCGATGGTCTGGTCTATGATCAGAACCAGCAGGAATTTACCCCACAATTACGCGAATTCTGGCGCCATCAAGCGATTGATTATCGTGCCGGTCAACCGACAGAAGTTTAAGCGCTTTTGTTCAATCTCCAAGTTGAATCTGGAGACTGCAATTTTTATAATAGCCAAAAGCTGAATATTCTACAGGGCGGATTTTCCGCCCTTTTTTATGGTGAAATTATGACCCAAGATGCCACTGTCATTGCGCAAATGCGTCAACTGATTCAACTGCTTGCCAAGCATAACCATGCTTATTATGTGATGGATCAACCGAGCATTGAAGACAGTGAATATGATCAGTTCTTTCATCAGCTCAAAGCCCTAGAACAACAATATCCCGATCTGATCCAGTCCGATAGCCCGACCGATAAAGTCGGTGGGCAAGCACTTTCAAAATTTGTCACCGTTACGCATGCTGTTCCGATGCTGTCATTAGGCAATGTCTTTCATCAGGACGACCTGTTTGCTTTTGCCCGCCGTATTGAAGAACGTTTACCGAATCAAGAAATTGAATATGATGTTGAACTGAAATTTGACGGACTGGCCATTTCCCTGTGGTATGAGCATGGTGTCTTGACCCGTGGTGTGACCCGCGGTGATGGGGAAACCGGTGAAGACATTACCCAGAATGTCCGAACCATTCGCAATCTGCCGAAACTTTTATCATCAGTGAATGGCATCATTCCCGATTTGTTAGAAGTACGCGGCGAAGTGTTGATGCCGAAATCCGGCTTTGAAAAACTGAATGCCGCCAATGCAGCCAAAGGTGAAAAGACCTTTGCCAATCCACGTAATGCGGCGGCAGGCAGTTTGCGTCAGCTGGATCCGAATATTGCCGCATTACGGCCACTGGCTTTTTATGCTTATGGAATTGCACAATGCGTACCGCATCATGGGCAAGGCACAATGTCTGCCAGTCTGGAATGGTTACATCAGTTCGGTTTTGCGGTTGGCGAGCGTCACTTTATCTGTGACAGTATCCAGGACGTGCAAAAAGTCTATGAACAGATTATTCAGGAACGTGCCAGCCTCAGTGTAGAAATTGATGGCATGGTGATTAAAGTCAATGACCTGAAACAGCAGCAGCAACTCGGTTTTCTGAGCCGGGAGCCGCGTTGGGCCACCGCTTATAAATTCCCCGCAGTTGCAGCCTTGACCACGGTTGAAAATATTAACTGGCAGGTGGGACGTACTGGTACATTAACGCCAGTGGCGCGTTTGAATCCGGTCGCGGTCGGCGGCGTGACTGTTTCTAATGTGACCTTGCATAATATTGGTGAAATTCACCGTCTCGATGTACGGATTGGCGATACCGTCAGTGTTTACCGAAGTGGCGATGTAATTCCTAAAGTGGAAAAAGTCTGGCCGGAATTCCGCCCGATGGATGCCGTTGAAGTGCATTTACCTGAGCAATGCCCAGTCTGTGATTCACCGGTGGTGATGCCGGAAGGCGAAGCCTTGGCGCGTTGTTCGGGTGGGCTGTATTGTGCAGCGCAGCGTATTGAGGCGATTCGTCACTTTGTTTCACGTAAAGCCATGGATATTGAGGGTCTGGGGGATCGCTGGGCAGAATCTTTGCTGCATCTAAATCTGCTGAAAGATGTCTCGGATATTTATCACCTGCATGAACATCGTGAGCAGCTACTACAGATTGAAAAAATGGGTGAAAAATCTGTTCAGAATTTAATAGATTCTATTGAGAACAGTAAGAAAACCACACTGGCCGCTTTTATTTATGCACTCGGTATTCGTGGCGTGGGTGAAACTACAGCGCGCATGCTGGCCAATAATTTCCAGACCTTGGATGCATTACGTGAGGCAGATCTGGAAGCATTAAAGAAAACTCCAGATGTAGGTGATATCACTGCGGAATGGATTCTGGATTTCTTCCAGGCACCACATAACCTGGAAGTTCTGGATCGTTTACTGGCTGCCGGTATTCACTGGGATGCACCGATTGCACCGACCCGTCAGCCGTTAAACTGCGAAAGCTGGGTGGTCACCGGGACTTTAAGCAGTATGGGACGAGATGATGCAACCCAGTTATTGCAAGCCTTAGGTGCACGAGTCAGTGGCAGTGTGTCCAGTAAAACCAAATGTGTGGTTGCGGGTGAAAAAGCGGGTTCTAAGCTCGATAAAGCAGAAAAACTCGGTGTACCTGTGATCAATGAAGCGCAATTTATTGCTTTGATGAAAGAGCATGGGCAAATCGAAGACTAATCAGTTCTAAACAATGACTCAAATAAAAAAGACACCGAGGATGATGAATCTTCAGGTGTCTTTTTTATTGCTAGTTCAAAACTATAGGTGAATGAGAGGGGGAGGATAGACAAATACAAGGACAGGTTCGGCAATGTGAGTTGAATTCACGTACAATATCGATTCATTTGCAGGTATAGATCCTGCCTTATTGATTCTGTTCTCCCGTTGATGATTGGCATACACATGGCTCAAGCAAAGAAATCTTTTCCGCAACAAAAATCGGAATTACATGCACGAAATCTGCATTGTAGTCGTTACGATTTTCCTCAGTTAATCCAGAGTTGTCCGGAACTTGCCCCTTTTGTCAGCCCGAATCAATATAACGATCTTTCAGTCAACTTTTCTGATCCTCAAGCTGTGAAAATGCTCAATAAAGCATTGCTCAAGCATTTTTATGGTATTCAATATTGGGATATTCCTCAAGATTATCTTTGCCCACCTATTCCGGGTAGAGCCGACTATATTCACTATTTAGCGGACTTGTTGAGTGATAGCAATAAAGGTCAGATTCCAACAGGACACGCCGTTCACGTATTAGATATTGGGGTGGGCGCGAACTGTATTTATCCGATTATTGGTCATCGTAGTTATGGTTGGAAATTTGTTGGCTCAGACATTCATCCTGCATCGGTAAAAAGTGCTCAATTTATTGTGGAGGCAAATCCAAATCTCAGGAAGGGGATTCAGATTCGATTGCAAAAGACACCGAGCAATATTTTCAAAGGTGTGATTAAACCTTCAGATCGTTTTGATTTGACCCTGTGTAACCCACCATTTCATGCTTCGCAAGATGAAGCAAATGCCACAGCAACGCAAAAAATACGCAAACTTGGTAAACCGGTTGATCGGTCTAAAGTGGTGTTAAACTTTGGCGGACAAAAGAACGAGCTGTGGTGTGACGGTGGAGAAGAACGCTTTGTTTGCCAGATGGTACAAGAGAGCACACAGTTTGCTGAGCAATGTCTTTGGTTTAGTACACTGGTTTCTAAGAAAACCACATTGCCTATGCTGTTAAATACCTTGCGTAAGTGCGGTGCAGTGGAGGTAAAAACCATTAAAATGACGCAGGGGCAAAAAGAGAGTCGTTTTGTGGCTTGGACTTTTCTAGATGCAAAGCAACAGCAAGCGTGGAAAAATGCGCGTTGGACTTCTGCTTAGCTTGTTTTTAGGCAGGAATAGTGAGCTTGTGGGCGTATAAGTCGGTGTAGTAGCTCAAATTTAATCTGACAGACACAATAAAAAAATCGGTAACTGTCAGATCAGGTTTGAGCAAGTACGATTAAGGAATATATTTTTTCACCACACCATCATCTAGTAATTGCTGGAAGTGCTCGACCAGACTCTCTTTCACCGGACGATATTCCAGACCGAGTTCATCCTTACTTTTTTGTGCATTAAAGAAAATTGGATAACCCATATTCAGTTCTACAAATTTGCGGCTAAAACCTGCTACAGGCCCGAACAGTTTAAAGGCTGCTTTGGGCAGTTGATTGCGTGGGAACGGAAACTTATTGCCGAAATGTGCCCGTAGAATTTGGCCCATTTCCAGCAGACTTAAGCTTTCACTACAAATGATATAACGGCCATGCGCTTGCGGATTAAATGCAGCACGGATATGCGCTTCAGCGACATCCTGAACATCGACCACGCCATTCCACATCGGTGGAACGCCAAGCAGCATCATGCCGTTGGCAAATTGCTGCAAGACTTCGACACTGCCCGACTGAGTAGTTGGTGTTAGGGATTGACCAAAGACTAGCGCTGGATTGATACAGACCAGATCCCAGCGATCTTGTGCTTCAGCCATTTCCCAGGCTTTACGCTCTGCCATGACTTTGGAATAAGGATAAGGCTGATGCGTGGCCGAACTGGTGGTATTCCAGCATGATTCATCAAAACTGTTATGTTCAGTTTGTAGAATATCAATGGCATCGCCATAGGTAGATGCGATACTCGATGTGACGATCACACGTTTTACGGATGCGGTCTGATTGACACTATTCAATACATTTTCAGTGCCTAACACCGCAGGTTCAATAATATCTTTGACTGCATCTTTATAGTTGGTGACCACAAAAGGTGAGGCCATATGAAAGACAATTTCACAACCTTGCATGGCCTGATCAAAAGAACCCGGGCTTAATAAATTGGCTTGAAATAACTTGAGAGTTCCCGGAGTGCTGTCGGCAATTTTTTCTAAATGGGCAAAGCTTTTACTTTTATTCAGGTCACGTACCGTGGCATGTACGGTATAGCCTTGCGTGAGTAATTTCTGGATAACCCAGCTGGCAATATAACCCGATGCACCGGTAACCAGAACAGGCGCTGTAGTGTATAGATGTGTCATAGTTAAACCATTGTTGTTTTAAATTTGTCTGCATCATAAGCGAAATTTATGCATTAAGTACGCCAATACGGTGATGTTTATACAAAAACTATTAATCTGACTGATCTTCATGAATATTTACAAATTTTAACCTGAACATTCTTTGGTGTATTTAGCTGTAGAGCCGAGCGCCGTAAAAATGCAAAGTATTGTTTTATAAATGGGATTTGATTCAGAACGAAGTGTAAATGCAAGTACTTCTCATTTTAATTATATAAAAATCAAATATTTAACATAGTTAAGCTTTGCAAATCTGAATGCTTTTCTCCATAATAGCAGCATAAAGGTAGGGAGTAATTCAAATGCGCGGTAATCCAGAAGTCGTAGATTATTTAAATATGTTGATCGGTGGCGAACTGGCTGCTCGTGACCAATACTTGATTCACTCTCGGATGTATGAAGATTGGGGTTTAACCAAAATCTTTGAACGTATCGACCACGAAATGCAGGAAGAAGCCCAGCATGCGGATGCGATTATCCGCCGTGTATTGTTCCTTGAAGGTACACCGAACATGCAACGCGATGACGTTGAGATTGGTGAAGATGTCGTGAGCTGCCTGAAAGCCGATCTGAAACTTGAATATCATGTGCGGGAAAAACTGGCACAAGGCATCAAGCTGTGCGAAGAAAAAGGTGACTATATCACCCGTGATATGCTGCGCCAGCAAATGTCAGATACTGAAGAAGACCATACCTACTGGTTAGAAAAACAGTTGCGTTTAATTGAACTGATTGGCTTGCAAAATTATATTCAATCACAGATGTAAAATCGGATTGAGAAAAAACCCAGCATATGCTGGGTTTTTTTTATATGTTGTAAATAGTTAGTTGTTATTACTCATAATTCCAATTTTTTTGACATCCAGACGCTGTGCAGAAGCCATGACCATCGCAATATGTTTATACTCGGTGGCACGATCCGCTTTGATTTTAATCTGATCCTGATCTGCTTTTCTGGCCACTGTTTGAAACAGAATTTCTAGAGCCTGAGGGCTTTCTACGGGCTGTTCATTCCAGAACATTTTGCCTTGTGCATCCAGACGTAATTCCACCAGCTCAGGCGGTTTTTCATCGGTCACAGGTGGCGTTCCGTTGGGCAGATCGATATTAATAGAATTATTTGGTAATGGAATCGTGATAATAAACATAATCAGCAAGACCAGCATGACATCAATCAGTGGCGTCATGTTGACATCCAACATCACATCATCATCTTGATTCGAACCCACATTCATACCCATAAACTTAATCCTTCTTCACTTTTAAGGTGTAGCGGGAGGTGTCGTGACAAAAGCAATTTTGCCAATACCGGCTTGTTGGGTGGTACTAATCACCTGATCAATCGCCTCATAAGGGGTTAACTGATCGCCGCGGATATGTACTTCAGGCTGAGGTGTCTTTTGCGCTTCAGCCTGTAAGCGGCTCAGTAAAACGGATTTATCTGCAATATAAATTTCGTTCCAGAAAATATCTCCAGTTTTATTGACGGCCAGCTGAACATTGTCTGGCTTGGTTTCATAGGGCACATTTCTTTCTTCAGGTAGATCGACAGGGACGGTATGAATTGCAACCGGCACAGTAATCAGGAAGATAATGAGCAGAACCAGCATAATATCAACCAGAGGTGTGGTATTAATGGTTCCAATTACCTCATCATCGCTGTCGTTTGAATTGACCATCATTCCCATGGCTGATGCCTCACTCTTACTTTACGTCACGATTAACAGAATTATTGGTCGTGATTTCACCGCTGAGTAATACTGCGTGCAAATCAGAACCAAAAGTACGCACTTCTTCCATGACCGCTTTATTACGGCGAGTCAACCAGTTGTAACCGAGTACTGCCGGTACTGCGACTGCCAGACCGATTGCAGTCATGATCAGGGCTTCACCTACCGGGCCAGCAACTTTATCGATTGATGCCTGACCTGAAACACCAATGGCAGTCAGTGCATGGTAGATCCCCCAAACTGTACCAAACAGGCCAACAAAGGGTGCAGTCGAACCGACTGTCGCAAGGAAGGCCAGACCGCCACTCAGATGGTTCTGAATTTTGTCGATTGCACGCGAAATCGAAATGGTGACCCAGGTATTGAAATCGATACGCTCAAGTAAATTACCACCATGATTTTTGGTTGAATTGATGCCTTTTTCCGCAATAAAACGGTAGACGCTGGCTTCGTCCAGGTTTTCGGTCGCATTATCCAGAGAAGAAGATTCCCAGAAGGTATTTTCAGCTTGTTTGGCCTGTTTGCGTATTTTGCCTTGTTGCAGGCATTTGCTGATCATGATGTACCAGGTACCGATCGACATGACAACCAAAATAAAGAGGGTGATTTTAGAAACGATATCACCTTCTTTCCACATGGCTTCTAAACCATAAGGATTATACGCAGGCTCTTCGGCTACGGGTTCAGCCGGAAGTGGTGGCGGAGTAGGTGTTGCAGGTGTTGCGGGTGTTGTAGCCGTTGTTTCAGTGGTTGCACTCGTATTTGGAGTAGCGGACTGTTCTGCAAAAACAGCTTGCAAAGGTAATAAGGCGCTTATGGCAATCACACCAGCAGCAGTCATATTTTTTAAAGGTTTTAGTGATTTTTTCATCATAGATCTCCTGATTTTTTTCTTTATCTGTTGTATCTGTTAGTCAAGGACAAATTCATAGGGAATGTCATACCAAGATTCTTGCGGCTCACCATTTTTCATGGCCGGCTTAAAGGTACATAAACTGAATGCCTTAGATGCTGCACGATCCAGTGAGCGACTACCGCTCGAACTTTTTACTTTGGCATCTTTGACCTTACCGTCGGTATTTACATAGACAGAGATCAGGACTTCACCTTGTTCTTCATTCATGAGTGCATCGCGTGGATAGTCAGGACGTTTACAACCTACTTCACCTTGTGCCACACCGCGAGTTACACCAGCGGGTGGAGGAGTTGGTGCTGGAGCAGCTGCGACGACTGGAGCCGGTGCTGCCACGGGACTTGGCGAAGGACTGGCGGCAACAGGTGTAGGTACTGCAACAGTCGTTGCTTGTGTGGGTGTAGCAAGCATTTTCTGTACAGGAACCACTTTTTCAACCGGTTTTAGCTCAGGCACTTGTGCCACTTTTTCCACTATTTTCGGTGGTTCTGGCGGGGTTTCTTTTGGTGGTTCAGGTTCAGGTAGCTTAATATCCTGGATAATCATCAGCTCAACCGGCTGTTCGGCCGGTTTAATAATGTCTTTTGCCATACCCGCCATGAGTACCAGGCCAACCAGGATATGCAAAAAAACCACCACCCCAATACCCGTCAGTTTCTTGGCGGAGTTTTTTTCTAAGTCTTCAAACTTTGTGCCCATCATGACTCCTAGAATTTAAGACAAACAGGAAATAGTGCACTGATGAGAAAATTGTTTTTGGTTACAGGCAGCATTATTTTTTTGTTCGACTAAAATTAAACGGGGAAAACTGCAAACACCGCTTGGCAGCAGTGTTTGCGAAAAGATTAATTAAAAGAATTTATAGGTACCACGTAAGAAGTAGGTACGGCCCATTGGGTCACCATGACGAGGATCATAGCCGTATTGGGCATTATTGGTTGCATCAGAAGCAGGTGGTTCTGCATCAAACATGTTACGGATACCAGCAGTTAGCTCCAGATTTTTGAATCCGTTATAGGTTCCTGCAAAGTTATAAAGCGTATAAGCACTTACATCACGTTCTTGTGAAAAGTCTTCATAACCACGGATATATTGTTGTTCTAGTCTCATTTTCCAGTTTTCATAAGACCAGTTAATATTGGCAATATGTCTCCAGCGAACGACTGCAGGATCATCATAGATGCCCACCAAACCTTTCCATGAGCCACCCGGTTCTTCTTGCTCATCCATTTTGATGACATAGGTCCCATCAATGCCGAAACCGAAGCGGCCGGTCGCTGTCATTGGGGTTAAATAATTCAGGCTAAGGTCAATCCCTTCAGTTTTTAAGCCACCCATATTTTGTAAGGTGGTGTTTAAATACTGAATACGGCCATCTGGTGCATAAACGATCAGGTTGCCATAGCGATCAAGATCATTAAAAATATCATTAGGTGTAACTGAGCTAACTAGACCTTCAATATCGATATTGTAGTAATCGGCAGTGAAGACCAGATTCTTGATCGGTTCATACACGAAACCGGCTGTAAAAGAGGTTGATTCTTCTGGCTGTAAGTCCGGATTACCCCCCTGTTTACGCTTGAACTGCATGCCACATTGATCGGAAAACTCGATGTTGTTTGGTGTGCCGTCTGCATTACAAAAACGCGGGTTATTAAAGTTGGTGCTGGTATTGGTTTCACTTTGTAAGGAGTTAATTTCCCACATACTTGGTGCACGGAATCCGGTGCTATAAGAGCTACGGAACATCAGTTCTTTCATTGGTTCCCAGCGTAGAGATACTTTTGGATTAAAAGTGTCACCAAAGTCACTATAGTCATCATAACGCGCCGCAAGTTGAGCTTCTAAGCTCGGCAGGATCGGAATATGTAATTCTGTAAATACTGCAGTGATATCACGATCACCTTGGCTTGAAGGCTTGTCCGGATCAATACCGCTTCCTGGAACCTGGCGAACCAGATCTGCATTGACCTTGGCTTCCCAGTCCTGGGTGGTAAAGCTTCCGCCCAAGGCAAAGCCAACTTCACCCGCAGGTAGTTCGTAGATTGGACGACTGACAGTGAAATCTACGGTGGTGGAATCCAGGCTAGCCATATTGGTCGCGCCTGCTACATCAAAGGTCGACCATTTTCCAGCATCTGCAGCTGCCTGAGGACCAAATGGATTTAAGGTGCCATCATTAAGCGCAGCCTGAACCTGACTCTGGTTCAGATAACCACTGACGAAATTGTCAGTTGCTTCACTTTTGGCATAAGTTACGCCACCATTTACATCCCAACCTAAAACCTCACCTTCGATTCCTGCAAAGAACCGGTTTGATTCATTCACTGATTGAGAAACGCGGTTACCTGACTGTGAACGTAAAAAAAGTGGGACTCTTGTATCTGTAAGACCAGCAATGCCTGGCGTAATACCTTGGCCCGGGTAATATTTGCTGGTATCTGGAATAGAAAGGGTTCCAGCCCATACATCTGGGGCAATTGAAGTGGTCACTTCACTTTCGGTATAAATATATTCAGCAACTGCATTTAATGAATCGGTGAGTTTAAATGTACCTTTGGCTAAAGCAGAAAAGGTTTCTTCATCTGGAGTAATGCCAATGAGTGCTTGAGTATTTAACAGGCAGCGACTCCCTGAGATGAACATATTTGGAGCATTATTACAGTTCTGATTAATATAAGGGTTAACTATGCCTAGAGTTGAGGATTGCAAGTTAGCAGGAAAGCCCGAACCGGAACCAATTGACATGTTGAGTTCAGGAATCAAGCCACCACGACGGCTGACTTTACGGTCTTTGGCCATAATCATATCGGAAGTACGATAGTCGATTACACCATAAACGTTAAATCCCTGTTCGTCCAAATCCCCATAACCACCGAAAATCGAAACATCATACTTGTCGCCATTTTTTTCTTCCGGTGCTTGCAGTCCGCCCGAAATACCAAAACCTTGGTATTCTTTTTTGATAATAAAGTTAATTACCCCGGCAATTGCATCTGCACCATATACCGCAGAAGCACCATCACGCAGGATCTCGATACGGTCAACCATCGCCAGTGGAATGATATTCAGGTTAACTTCAGAGGTACTGAAAGGGCTATTTGCTAAACGACGGCCATTTAATAAAACTAGAGTCTTATCGGTACCAATACCACGCAGGTTGGCAGCTGAACCCGAAGTATTACTTTTACCGATATTTTGGGAAACAGCGAAGCCGGCTTGGTTAGCACTGACTTTATTAATGGCTTCTTCAACCGTGGTGACCCCCTGATTCACCAGATCTTCAACTTTCAGTACAGTAATTGGTGATGCGCTTTGTGCTGCAACCCCTTTAATCGACGACCCCGTCACTGTCACTTTCTGAACTTTGGTCGGTTGTGCCGCAGAATTTTCTGCTTCATCTGCTGCATGTGCTAAAGAAAAACACATCATACTTAAGGTAAGCGTACTTAACTTGAGTATTGTCTTGCCAACTGTTGGAGCCCCCATAGATCCGACCAATTTGTTTTTTTTCATCGTAATTTTCACCCTTTTGTTATGTGAAGTAGTGCTGGGAGGACTTAAGCAAAGCGAATGCCAACTTATAAATTATTAACTTTAAAAAACATTAAGTGATTGAAAGAATTATATTTAATTTGGTTTTTTTAGAGATTTACTAAATTCTGATGAAGAAATATTAAGAGAGTAGGGTTTAAAATCTGAAGAAAGTCTCTATAGGAAACCATGAGAAAGTAAAAAATAAATATTTAATGAATAAGAATGGAATCTAAAACTGAAAGGGAAATTGAATAAAGTTTAATCATGGTGCATGATTTTTACATAAAATATACAATAATTTAATAAGATAATAACTATATATTTCATTTGCTTATGTATGTATTTTCTTGGGTTGAAGTAGTGGGAGGATGCAATAATATGAAACAGGTCTGGTTTATTTTTGTGCAGACTAGGCTTGGAGCTAGATTTTAAGAATAAATATTAAATTAATGATTCATGGAAAATATTATGTTATTGATAATGTTTTAAATGATTAATAAAAATAAGCTTTTTTGAGTTAATAACAGGAAAAAGTCGTTATTTTTCGAGGATGGCATGAAATTCGCTTTGTTCAGTTTATTCCATCTGTCCAGCTTTGACCCATCCATTGAAGCAAATATGGGATGATGTATTTAAAACTTCCTATAGCAATAAAACTTCAAGATAAAGAATAGGTACAAATTTGAAATCAGCACTTTTTAGCATGACGATTTTGGCCTTGGCTATGAGCTCGGGGCAAACTGCCTGGGCAAAATCATCTGCACATCCGGATAAAGTTTTAAACCTGGCTTTCGAAGCGCCTGATGATGGTTTTGATATGGTCAAAACCTATAATTTTTATAGTGGTAGCGTGGCTGAGGCCATTTTTGAGCCTTTGTTGCGTTATGACTATCTGGCCCGGCCTGCAATTTTGGCCCCAAATACCGCCGAGTCTTTACCCGTGGTTGAACAGGATGGCAAAGTTTATACTTTTAAAATCAAGCCAGGAATTTATTTCAGTCCGGATCCGGCCTTTCAGGGCAAGAAGCGTGAACTGGTCGCCCGGGATTATATTTATTCCATGCAAAGGGTGATGGATCCAAAAAATCATTCACCTTCTTTTTCCTTTATTGAAGGCAAAATTCTTGGCGCAGATCAAGTCATTCAGCAGGCCAAAAAAACGGGTAAATTTAACTATGATGCTCCGATTGCCGGTTTAAAAGCTCTAGATAAATATACCTTACAAATTACCTTGACCCGTTCAGACCTGAATTTTCCTTACATTCTGGCCTATGTTGCTTTTAGTGGTACCGCACGGGAAGCGATCGAACATTATGGTCATCGGGCAGGTCAGCATCCGGTTGGAACAGGGGCGTATCAGTTACACAAATATGTGCCGCGTAGCCGTATTGAACTGACTGCCAACCCGAATTATCGCGGTTTTGTCTGGAACTTTAAGGGCGATGGTTCCGAATGGGATCAACGTCTGGTGAAAGAAATGAGCGGCAAAAAAATGCCGCAAATTGGGATGGTCAAGGTCAGTATTATTGAAGAAGAACAATCGCGCTGGCTGGCGCTGAAATCGGGTCAACTGGATTATGACCGGCTCACTGCAAGCGGTGCCGAACAGGCCCTGGTCAATAAACAGCTCAAAAACGAATACAAGCAAAAAGGCATTTTACATTATCCAAATAAAGACGCAGAAATCACTTATACCATCATGAATATGCGCGATCCTGTGGTCGGTGGAAATTCACTAGAAAAAACCGCTCTGCGTCGGGCAATCGCCTTGTCTTATAACCAGAATGAAGCCATTAAACAGCTGTATAAGGGACATGCAGATAAAGCTGAAATGACCATTCCCGAAGGCGTGAATGGGCATAATCCAGCTTATAAAAATAGTATTGCCTATAATCCGCTCTTGGCCAACAAGCTGCTCGACCGTTTCGGTTATAAAAAAGGTGCAGATGGCTATCGGACTTTGCCTGATGGCAAACCTTTGACACTGAAAATGAACTCGACCAGTTCCAGCTCTTCAGTGATTGCAGCCGAATTATGGAAAAAAAATCTGGATGCAGTTGGTCTACGTATTGAATTTAAAATCAGCAATTTCGCCGACAACCTGAAAGAAGCCACGCAATGTAAACATATGCTGTGGGGCGGTGCCTGGATTGCAGATTATCCGGAGGGTGAAAATTTTGCTCAACTCTTATATGGCCCAAATGCACAGCAGGGCAACCTGAGCTGCTATACCTCAAAAGCCTATGATGCTCTGTATCAGGCTGCTATGAAACTGCCACCAGATCAGCGTACGCCCTATTATGAAAAAATGAACCGGCAAATCGAAGCCGATAATCCCTGGATTTTACACAATACCCGGGTGCGTAACTGGCTGATTCACCCTCAGGTTCAAGGCTTTAAGGCACATCCAATCATGAACTCCGTTTGGCAATATCTCGATATTGAACCAGTCAAAAAATAAACCTATTTAGATGAAGAGTATGATGAAGGGAAATTTATCAAAGCAATTCAAGCAACTGACAGGTAGTGTTCTGCTGGGAAGTTTGCTCTGTTCGGGGATCGTTTCTGCATGGGCCGTTAATCCTGCAGATCCTAACAAGGTGATTCGGGATGTTTTTCCGGTGGCAGAAACCGGATTTGATCCCGCCGCCACGCACGATGCCTATTCAGCCCGGGTTAATAGCGCGATTTTTGAAAACCTGTTTAGCTATGACTATCTGGCAACCCCAGCCAAGCTGGTTCCTAATACCGCGGTTGCCATGCCAGAAGTCAGTGCAGATGGTCTCACCTATACCATCAAAATCAAAAAAGGCATTTACTTCGCCGATGATCCCGTTTTTAAAGGTCAGAAACGTGAACTGACGGCTTATGATTATGCCTATTCATTAAAACGTCTGATCGATCCCAACTTGCATTCACCAAATAGCTGGTTGCTGGATGGCCGGATTAAAGGGCTGGAAGCATGGGTCGCCTTAGGCAAAAAGAATGGCAAAGTCTATGAAAACCCCTTTGAAGGCATTCAAACGCCAGACCGTTATACCCTGATTCTGAAACTGACCCAACCGGATCAAAACTTTCCGATGTTACTGGCACATGGCCCAGCAGCTGCAGTTGCCCGTGAAGTTATTGAAAAGTACCGTAATAAAGCAGGCTTTGCGATGGACAAACCAGTCGGTACAGGCCCTTATTTATTGTCACGCTGGACTCCGGGTTCACGCATTATTTTAAAAGCCAGTCCGAACTACCGGAGTTTTGTCTGGAATTTTAAAGCCAGTAGCAGCGAAGACCAGCCCATTGTGGATGCATTGCAAGGCAAAAAAATGCCGCAAATTGGCACGATTGATATCCGGGTCATTGAAGAAGCCCAGTCACGCTGGTTGGCCTTTAATAAAAATGAACTGGACATGACTGAAATCGACGGCGACATGGTGGTTCAGGCGCTTGAAAATGGGCTACTCAAACCCTCCTTAAAACAAAAAGGGGTTCAGTTATCTAGGATTACCGATCCGCTGATTGGCTACCATTACTGGAATATGCAGAATCCTGTGGTCGGTGGGTTCAGCAAGGAAAAAATTGCGCTACGTCGTGCCATGGCCATGGCTTACTCTACCGACAATATGATCAGTGTCTTGCTCAAGGGCGATGCCAATAAGTTACAGATGCCGGTACCACCCGGAGTGGTTGGTTATTCACCGGATTATAAAAGCAGTATTCCCTATTCGGTCAAGGCGGCCAATATGCTGCTTGACCGTTATCAATACAAAGTCGGGGCCGATGGTTGGCGCAGACAACCCGATGGTAAGCCTTTAGAGATTGAACTGATTGTCGGTAATACCAGTCGTGGTCAGCAACAGGCAGAATTCTGGAAAAAAGCCCTGGACAATATTCAGATCAAGATGGTCAGCAAAGCCATGCCATTTGCCGAGGCGATCAAGCTGGAAAAACAGTGTAAGACCATGTTTAAAAGCTCGGCCTGGATTGCTGACTATCCGGATGCCGACAACTTCATGCAGCTTTTTTATGGCAAAAATGTCAATGTCACCAACAATGCCTGCTTCAAACATCCTGAATTTGACCGCCTGTATGAGCAAACCCAAAGTATGCCAGCCAGTCCTGAACGTGATGCAATCTATCGCAAAATGTCTCGGATTCTGGAAGTCAATATGTCGGTACTGATGCTATATAGCACCTATCGTAATGTCTTGTCGCAACCTCGGGTCATTGGTTATAAAAACCATCCGATTCTGTCTTCAGAGTGGATGTACATCGATATTGATAGCAAAAAGTAAGAAAAATCTGGAGATAAATATGAAATCAAAGTCCTTAAAATTAAGTAGCTTATGTTTAGTCATGATGGGGGGATATCAGGGGGTAGCGGCACAGGCTCAAGCGCAGCTGCTGCCATTATTTAAGGCAGCAGAGATTCCATCTTTATGTGATGCCAATCTGGCCAGCATGCAAAAAGATATTCAGATATTTGAAAATCAGAAAATTAAAAATAAGGCCAAGGCAGGGCCTTATCTGGCTGAATGGGATGAATTGCATGCCAAAGCCCGGGATTTTGGTGCAGCAGTCGGATTGTATAGTAATGTCGATCCAGACCCTGCATTGCGTCAGGCAGCAGATGACTGTGAGCTGAAAATCAGCAAGTACCAGACCACGCTGTACCAGAATCCGAAACTGTATGCCCAGTTCAAGAAACTGAAGGCCAGTGATCCGATTGATCAAAAATTCTTACAAGATATTCTGGAGCAGTTTGAAAAAACCGGGGTACAACTCAGTGCAGAAAAACAAAAGCGCCTGAAAGACATCATCGAAGAATCGACCAAGCTGTCTCAGGATTTCGCCAAAAATGTACGTGATAATCCGCATAAAGTCGAATTTACCCCAGCAGAAATGAAAGGTCTGCCAGCCAGCTATATGGCGGGCTTAAAGAAAAATGAAAAAGGCAATTATCTGCTTGGCTTTGACTATCCGGAATACCAGCCATTTATGGAGCTGGCAGAAAGTGATGAAGCACGCAAACGCTATCAGACGGCTTATACCCGCCGTGGGACAGAGCAAAACCTGCAATTTATGAAAAAAGCCATTGATCTGCGTTATGAGATGGCTCAACTTTTTGATAAAGAAAGCTATGCACATTCAGCCCTTGAATTTCGTATGGCAAAAACCCCAGAAGCGGTGAATTCTTTTCTAGAGGATGTGTATAGCAAAGTCGCACCTTTAGAGAAACAAGATGTAGAGGAGTTACGCCAGTTCAAAGCCGAGACCTTAAAAGTTCCACGAGAGAAAGCAGACATTACTCGCTGGAATCAGGGCTATTGGAGTGAAAAACTGCGTCAGGCCAAATACAAGGTCGATCAGGAAAAACTGCGCGATTACTTCCCGACCGAAGCGGCACAAAAATGGTTATTTGCTGTGTCATCAGAACTGTACGGGATTGATTTCAGGCCGATGAAAGTCAAGGCCTGGCACAATGAAGTGGAATATTATGCGGTACATGACACTGCCTCAGGTGAATTCTTGGGCGGATTATATGTCGATAAATACCCGCGTGAAGGTAAATATGGACACGCGGCCGTCTGGGGCGCCTATGGTGGCAGTACCCTGAATCAGCGTCGTCCGGTGTCGGTACTGGTCACCAACTTCAACCGCAAAGGTTTGAACAGCAACGAGCTGGAAACCTTTGTGCATGAAATGGGGCATGCCTTACACGGGATTTTATCGAAAACCCGCTATTCCGAACAGTCTGGTACATCGGTAGAACGTGACTTGGTGGAAGCACCTTCACAGATGTATGAAGAGTGGGCACGCCGTCTGGAAACCTTATCAAAAGTGGCCGATTATTGTGAACCGGCTTGTCCACGTGTCGATGCTGCCATGACTGAGCGTCTCAAAGACGTAAAAAACTATGGTCGCGGTCTGCATTATGCGCGTCAGACTTTATATGCGCAGTACGATATGGCCTTACACAGTAAAGATGCCCTCAAGACCGACCCATTAAAATTATGGCAAGAGATGGAAAGCAAAACTGCCTTGGGTTATGTACCCGGTCAGCAGTTCCCGGGACAGTTTGGGCATGTGATGGGCGGCTATCAGGCAGGTTATTACAGCTATATGTGGTCCGAGGTGATTGCGCTGGATATGCTCTCTGCCTTTGGCGATCAGTTGATGGATAAAAAAGTCGGTGCGCATTATCGCAATACGGTCTTGGCGCAAGGCGGACAAAAACATGGTGAGCAGATGGTGAAAGACTTTCTGGGTCGTGATCCGGACAGCAAAGCTTTCTTTAATGAAATCTCTGGAAAAAATTAAGGAAGGCAAGCGATGCTGGCATATATTATTCGACGGCTCTGGCAAATGATCCCCACCATGCTCGGGGTGATTTTGCTGATTTTTCTGCTGTTTAACTGGGTGGGGGGCGATCCTGCCTATATCCTCGCCGGTAAAATGGCCAATGCAGAACAGATTGAAAACATCCGGCAACAGCTTGGGGTGGATCAACCGTATTATGTGCAACTGTGGATTTTCATCAAGCAGATTTTAACCTTTGATTATGGGGTGAGCTGGAGTACCGGCGAGTCGGTGGCGCAAATTATTAGTACGCGTCTGGGACCCTCACTGACCATTCTGATTCCACTGACCATTTTGCAAACCATTATTTCCATCATTTTGGCCTTGGGTGTGGCGTCAGTTCGCGGCAGTCTGACCGATCGCATGATCATGATGCTGTGTACCATCGGTATGTCGATCAGTATTCTGGTCTATATCATTGTGTTTCAGTACTTCCTCGCTTATGAGCTGAGCTGGTTTCCGGTGCAGGGCTGGAGTGATAATTTCGCTGACAATCTTTTTAAATACGCCTTGTTGCCTGTACTGATTATGCTGGTGGTGAGTATTGCCCCGACCTTACGTCTGTACCGTAGTTTCGTACTGGATGAAGTCAATCAGGACTATGTGCGTACTGCACGGGCCAAAGGTCTGGGCGAGAGCCGGATTCTGGGCGTGCATGTGCTACGCAATGCCTCGATTCCGATTATTACCGATGTGATGGCGGGGCTTCCGGCACTGCTGATCGGTGCTTTCCTGATTGAGCGTTTTTTCGGTATTCCGGGGATTGGTCGTGAAGTGATTATTGCCGTAGAGCGTTCGGATTTCCCGGTGATTAAAGCGATTACGGTCTATGTTGCCGCTGCGACCATGATATTCAACCTGATTGCCGATCTGATCTATAAATGGGTCGATCCACGCGTACAGTTGAAGTAGGTGAATTATGCTGAGTGCGATATTTAAAAAAGAGCAACACGCTCAAGCCGTGCCTGAGTCTACTTCGACAGGATTATGGCAACTGGCCATGCGCCGTTTGAAACGTGACCGGATTGCCATGTTCTCCTTGTTGGTGGTGCTGTTTTATCTGCTGCTACTTTTGCTTTCCATGAGCGGTTTTATTGCCAAGGACTGGAATAAAGAAGTGGCGGTCAGTTATGCACCGCCAAGTTTTATCAGTGCAGCGCCGGTGCCGGCTGTTTCCGGTGAAGAACAGGAAGCAGAATCGGTCGTTTTACCGGTCAATCCAGTCGATCCTTTAAAAGAGGTGATTGCAGAACTCAATGCTGAAATTGCTGCAGAGCAAAGTATGGGGGGCAGCATCGATTATTATGGTGTAACAGATCCGCTGGCAGAAGACATGCACGTCATTAACCAGCAGCTCGGTGGTCAGCTGATGGATCAGGACAGCGAATTAAAACAGAGTCTGATCTTTGGTGCGGATAAATGGGGACAGGATGTTTTACAGAAAACCATTAAAGGTGCGGAAACCTCGATTCTGGTCGGACTGGTTGCGGCTTTGGTCGCTGTGATCATTGGCACCGTACTTGGTGCACTTGCCGGTTATTTTGGTGGCTGGGTCGATGATCTCCTTAACTGGTTTTATAATGTCTTTACTTCAATTCCTTATTTACTGCTGGTTCTGGCAATTGCTGCGGTGTTACAACAGAAAGGGATTTTATCAATCATCCTGATTTTAGGTCTGACCGGCTGGACGGGAGTATTCCGTCTGGTTCGTGCCGAGTACATGAAACATACGGCGCGTGAATATGTACTGGCTGCCAAGGCGATTGGGGTGAGTAATTTACGGCGTATGTTTGTACATATTTTTCCAAATGTCAGTCATATTGCCTTGGTACAAATGTCCATTCTGGTGGTGGCTTTTATCAAATCTGAAGTGATTCTCAGCTTCCTTGGTTTTGGCGTGCCAATCGGAGTAGTGTCTTGGGGAAGTATGCTGAATGAAGCGCAAAGTGAGCTGATTTTAGGAAAATGGTGGCAACTGGCCGCAGCCTCGATTGCCATGGCAATACTGGTGACGGCTTTCTCGATGTTTACCGATGCACTCCGTGATGCATTAGATCCGAAACTGAAATAGGAGCGCAACCATGTCTGAAATCAATCCAAGTACAGCACCTGCGTTACTTCGCGTGGAAAATCTGCGTGTCAGTTTTAAAGGTGAAAATAAACAATATATCGAAACCGTAAAAGGGGTTTCTTTTGAAATTCCGGCCAATACTACGGTGGCATTGGTGGGAGAATCGGGAAGTGGCAAGTCGGTTACTTCACTGGCGACCATGGGCTTGCTCCCGACGGAAAGCGCGCGTATTTCCGAAGACAGCCGGATTATCTTTGAAGGGAAAAATCTGCTTAAGCTCAAAACCCGTGACATGCGCGAGATGTGTGGTAAAGACATTGCCATGATTTTTCAGGAGCCGATGTCCTCGCTCAATCCGGTATTTACGGTAGGCATGCAGATTGCAGAAATCCTGCAACTCCATTTGGGTATGAATAAAAAACAGGCGCGGCAACGTACTTTAGAACTGCTCAAAGAAGTGGGTATTCCTGCACCTGAAACTAAAATCGATGCCTATCCGGGACAGCTTTCGGGGGGGCAGCAGCAGCGGGTCATGATTGCCATGGCCATTGCCTGTGAACCCAAGCTGTTAATTGCGGATGAACCGACCACTGCCCTGGATGTCACCATTCAAAAGCAGATTCTGGACTTGCTGGAATCTCTGCGTCAGCGCCGTCAGATGTCGATGCTGTTCATTACTCATGATCTGGCTTTGGTGGGGGAAATTGCCGATCAGGTGATTGTGATGCGACATGGTGAAATTCGTGAACAGGGTTTGGTTCAGGACGTACTGGATCGACCTCAGGATATGTATACCCGGGCTTTATTGCATTGCCGTCCACAATTGTCGCAACGTCCGTTACGTTTGCCGATGATCAGTGATTTTATGAAACAGGATGGTTCAACCTGGCTGGACGATATCCACCTGAATACTCAACTTCCGCAACGCTCACGCGGACTCAAGGGCGGAGAAGAAATTATTCTGGATGTACGTGATCTGAAAAAATCTTTTTATAGCCGCAAAGGTCTGTTTGGCAAAGATGAATTTCAGGCGGTGAAAGGGGTTTCTTTTCAGCTGGCCAAAGGTAAAACCTTGGGGCTGGTCGGAGAATCCGGTTCGGGCAAAACCACCATTGGCTTGCTATTGATGCGTTTGCAACAGGCAACAGGCGGTAAAGCGCTATTTCAGGGGCGGGACATTTTGGCCATGTCTGAAAAGGAATTTAACCAGTATCAACGTAAAATCCAGATCATTTTCCAGAATCCTTATGCCTCTTTAAATCCGCGTTTTACCGTGGGGCAAATCCTGATGGAACCAATGCAGATTCATAAAATTGGTCAGGATGATACAGAACGCAAGCAAATGGCTTTGGACCTGTTGGAGCGGGTCAGCTTGCCTGTTCAGGCTTTTTATCGCTATCCGCATGAGTTTTCCGGTGGTCAGCGTCAGCGAATTGCGATCGCGCGTTGCCTGACTTTAAAACCTGAAATTTTAATCTGTGATGAATCGGTCTCGGCACTGGATGTTTCAGTACAGGCGCAGGTCTTGAATTTACTGCAAGATTTGCAGGATGAATTTGGACTCAGTTATATTTTCATTTCACATGATTTATCGGTGGTGAAGTATATTTCAGATCAGATCATGGTGATGAATCATGGGGAACTGGTGGAAATTGCCAATTCAGATGAATTGTATCAGTCACCACAGCATGAATATACCAAGCGTTTACTCAGTGCCATTCCACAAGGGATTCCACAAAGTGCCTGATACATAATGCATAAAAAAGTCAGGCATTTGCCTGACTTTTTTTGTTTATATCAATTAAAACTTTTTAAAGCCTTTATTGACACCGTATGGACGACGTGGCGCATTTTCATCACGCTCTTCACGGCGACCAAAAGCTTGATCTGGACGAGTTTCGCGGCGAGGAAATTGAGTATTGCCATCACGGTTGTCACGACGAACGAACTGCGTACCATTTTGGTTTTCATTTCTGTCACGACGACCATAGGCATTGTCATCACGACGCTCGCGGCCAGGGTTATTCTGTGGTTGTTGTTCATCACTGTCACGACGTTGCTGACGCAAGAAACCGCCACGGCGTGCAGCCATCGGTTTATCCTGCATACGCTCGTTACGACGTTTCGCCATACCAAACAGGCCTGTACCTTGACGTGGTTTCAGTTCCACAGCTTTGGTCAGGTTGTCGATATCGTTTTTATCCAGTTCAATCCAGCGACCGGTACGCAGTTCGCGTGGCAGAATCACAGTACCGTAGCGGGTACGCAGCAGACGGCTTACTTTCAGACCTTGTGATTCAAAGATACGACGTACTTCGCGGTTACGACCTTCTTTTACTACGACCTGGAACCAACGGTTAATACCATCACCGCCGAGTTCAGAGAACGATTCGAATTTCGCTGGGCCGTCATCTAATACCACGCCTTTAAGCATGGTGTTTTTGATTTGTGGTGTCACCTCACCCATGACACGAACTGCGTATTCACGTTCGATTTCATTGGATGGGTGCATCAAGCGGTTGGCAAGTTCGCCATCATTGGTGAACAGTAACAGACCGGTCGAGTTAATATCCAGACGGCCGACCATCACCCAGCGATCGCCCGGAATCGCAGGCAACTGTTCAAACACGGTCGGGCGGTTTTCAGGATCGCTACGTGAGCAGATTTCGCCTTCAGGCTTATAATAGATAATCACACGACGACGAATTTCGTCTTCAATCTGAAATGCAACCTTACGACCATCGATGCGAAGCTCATCACCTGGTTCGATTCGTTCACCCACTTGGGCAATTTGCCCATTGACGCTTACACGACCCGCGGCAATGACTTCTTCCATATAACGGCGAGAACCCAAACCAACGCGTGCAAGCACCTTTTGCAATTTTTCACTCATGACAGCATAACCTTAGAAATAATTATCAACAGTTCACCTATTTATGACTTCGGTGCATTTGCATCGAGGGCCATAAAAGCTTCCTTGGCATCCTGCAGGGGAGGCAATTGGCCTAAAGAATTCAAGCCAAACGCATTTAAAAATTGTGGCGTTGTCATTAACAACGCAGGTCTTCCAGGGAGTTCACGAAATCCGGATTCTTTAATCCAGTTCCAGTCAAACAGCGTACGCAAAATCTGACTGTTATTCGTCACACCACGAATTTGTTCAATATCGGCTCGGGTCACCGGCTGGTGATAAGCAATCACTGCAAGTGTTTCAAGTAAGGCTGGCGACAAGCGAGTTGGTCGCTCAGGCCAGGTCTGTGCAATAATATTACGATATTTTGCACGCACTTGAAAACGATAACCTTGTGCTGTTTCAATCAGTTCAATCGAACGGCCATGCATTAACATGGAAAGTTGTTGTAAATACTGACGTAATTCCTGTTTGCTATAGCGATCCTGAAAAGCCTCTTTCAGACGCGCCAATGAAACCGCAGAGTCGCTGGCGAAAATAATCGCCTCAAGCTGCATCAACACCTCATGCAGATGATCTTCTGCAGAAAACAGCGTATTTGGCTCTAGTGTCATTGACTGGCTCCTTGAACTGCGAGCGGGGCTTCAATACCTGTAGCAATAATCTGGATTTTTTGTTGCCGGGTCAGCTCCAGCACTGCCATAAAGGTCACCACCATACCCATGCGTCCCTGACTCGGTTTGAGTAAATCGGCAAAAGATAAGACTTCGCCAGATTCCAGACAGCTTTCAATATAGGCAATCCGTTCTTCGAGCAGTACCGGTTCCTGTTGCACCTGATGAATCACCGGTTCAGGACGGTTAAAAACACACAACAAGGCATCACGCAGTAAATCGATCGAATAGCCTTCATTATTCTGCTGAACGTCGCCCAGACTGACATGGGTCAGGAATGTATCACGTTCCAGAATAGGCATTTGCCCCAGACGTTCTGCTGCCTGTTTAATTCTTAAATAATTTTCTAAACGGTCGATCAGTTCTTGTTTTGGATCTTGCTCAATCGCAGACAGGCTTTTCGGTTTAGGCAATAACAGACGCGATTTGAGATCTGCCAATAAAGCAGCCATCACCATATAATCTGCGGTCAGCTCAATATTCAGGGATTTCATTGCATCCATATAGGATAAATATTGCGCTGCAATCGGCGCGATATCGACTTGCAACAGGTCAAAACCGTTTTTTTGAATCAGGTAAATTAAAAAGTCGAGTGGGCCTTCAAAATGTTCTAACAAGATTTCAAATGCGGCGGGAGGAATATACAGATCCTCTGGAATAGTATCCTGCCATTCATCCAGAACCCGAATGTGCGGAGCAGATTCCATTGTGTTATGGATAATTTGAGTCATTACAATTATAGGCCACGCGAATTTTCAAAGGCATGCAAAGGCTTGATCTTCGGTATCTCATCGAAAGAAAAAGCATAGAATTAAGTGCCGTCATTGTACTGGAAAAGTAACTCTAAATAAATTAAATAAGGAGTCAAAGGCATAAAAACTTGAAAAAATAATGGAATTTATTTGCAATTTAAAAGAAGGCCCCAAAAAAACAGCCAGATAAGCGGGGCAAAGAGTCAATGTGTTACGGGTGGAAGCTATGACCATATCCATGTTTTAGTATCTGTTTTAGTATCCTGCGATATGATTAATACCTATCTGAGTGCTAAGAACTTCAGCGCGGTGAGGAAGGATATTCACTCAGTGCAAACTCAATCATACGTTGGCAAGTCTCTGCCAGGCATAGGTTCTGGCTTGAATAGATCTGTAATAGCTGTCGAAGCAAAGCCAAATTCATGAAAAACTGATATTCAGTAGCATCAATGTTTAGAGTGGGACTGGGCGAAGGATATGCTTCGATCATGATGGCCCTGGATTGAAGTGTCCAAGGCAGTTCTGCATAGATACAATATTGGGCAGAGAATTCATGCTGATTCAGCAGGATATAAAATAAATCCATAGACTGACTCCTGCAGTCGGCTGGAAATAAGATGGCATTCTTTATTCAAATGCGCTGACATCACCCACGCCACGACGAATAATTTCTGGATGATCACCAGATAAATCAATAATCGAGGTGGTGCTTAATGTACCTAAACCGCTATCGATAAACACATCAATGCGTTTGCCCAATTGCATTTCAATCTCAAAAGGATCATCCAGCGGATCGGTCTGGTCCGGCAAAATCAGGGTAGAGGTCAAGAGAGGCTCACCCAGTTCTTTGAGCAGCATCTGACACACCGGATTGCTCGGAATGCGCAGGCCAATGGTTTTCTTTTTGGGATGCATCAAGCGTTTCGGCACTTCACTGGTGGCCGGTAAAATAAAAGTGGTGACTGCTGGTGTATTGTTTTTGAGTAAGCGATACATGGCATTGTCCACTTTGGCATAGGTGGCAATATCGGATAAATCACAGCACAAAATTGCATATTGATGTTTTGGGCCAAGTCCGCGAATCTGCGCAATGCGTTCCATGGCACTTTTATTCCCAATCTGGCAACCAATCGCATAGGCAGCATCCGTGGGATAGACCACCACATCGCCAGCACGGATTCGTTCTACCGCCTGACTGATTAAGCGCGGTTGCGGGTTATCGGGGTGTACGCGTAAATGCAGCATAGAGGCTACTCCAAGCTTGGGCTGATGGCTTATTATGTGGCGCTCAGGCAGCGTCTGGCAATCACCAAAAAGGTAGATTTGTGTAATTTAATCAAGCATTTCACGTATAAATTCATCAGATTGTAAACTTTTGCCACCTCTGCTACAGGCACAGATACATTGAATAAAGCGTTGTGCATCCCGTGGCAATTTTGCCTCACCACGAAAATAAGCCTGCACTTGTGCATAGACATGATCTTTAAAGCGGGTTCCGTCACCGCCGTCACCAGTCAGGTTATCCAGCGACACCCGAAATTTACGCCCAAAGGCCTGGGCAAACATCCACTCGATTGCCTGCGGTTTAATTTCTACCTGTTCAAACAGCGCTTGTTGTTCGGCTGTACGCCCATCCGGGGCATACCAGTAACCAAGATCCGGAAGTTCCCGGCGTTTATCCCCGGCAATTGTCCAATGGCTGATTTCATGCAAGGCACTATTAAAGAATCCATGTGCAAACTGAATCCGGGCAGGAGTATCGGCATCGGCAGGAAAATATTCAGGTTCAAATTCGCCACGGACTAAAGTCACATTTAAATGGGAAAACCAGTGATTAAAGTGTAAGATGAGCCAGTCCACCTGCTGCGCTTCTGACGATAAATTCGTCCATGGCGAGAGTTGCACTTGTTGTGTTGAACTGTCAGAATCAAGGCTTGGAATTGTGCTAACGAGTGATGAAACATTCACTTCTGTTTGCGGCTGCAACAGATGCATGACTTGAGTTACCCAAATGGTCTGTCGAAATAAGTACAAAATTGTATCTTAATCTTTGACAGAGTACTGATGAATTTGTAGAATTGCCGCCTTAATTATGTCAGCAAATACCTTTCCGGCACAGATTGAGCCGTTTAAATGGGCTGAACAGGGCTTTAAATGGTCAGGTCAACTGCCTTTATCCCGCTTTGTTCGTATCGCTCGTGAAGCTGTTGGATCAATTGATGATCAATTGATTAACATAGACTGTAAGCTATCAATGGATGCCTATCATCGTATTGCATGGCTAGATGGTCACGTTGAAACAAAAGTTCCTATGGAATGCCAGCGTTGTCTGGAAACTGTAGAGATTGAACTGGTTTCATCGTTCCATTTGGCACTTGTGGATGATGAGTCACTGATAGAGCGCTTGGATGAGGATGCTGATTTCATCGTCCTAGGTGAAAGTGAAGCAACGACCAAAGGTGACTATGATGCACCTGCGACCGCTGATTTGCTCGCGCTGATAGAAGATGAACTGTTATTGTTGGTGCCGTTGTCGCCTAAACATGAGTTTTGCGAACATAAGCATCAGCCTGCCATAGAAGAAGTTGTCGAAGAAAAACGAGATAATCCGTTTGATGTTTTGGCAGCTCTGAAGGGTAAACTTAACTAATTTTTGTGTTATACTCTTGTGTATAAGACAATCGAATTTGTTCTGATCCATTTTTTCGATCTTTGTAAGGAGCCATCATGGCCGTTCAGCAAAACCGTAAAAGTCGCTCTCGCCGTGACATGCGCCGTTCACATGACGCTTTAACCGAGAATGCATTAACTGTAGACCAAGCTACTGGCGAGACTCACCGTCGTCACCACGTATCTAAAGATGGTATCTACCGTGGTCGTCAATTATTCGCTAAAGCATCTGCTGAATAATTGATGATGTATTAAGCGTCAAGCTTAGTAGAAAAAATGGGAGCATTTAGCTCCCTTTTTTTTGTCCTTGATTTTTGCTTGCATCGGTTTTTTGTTGTATTTGGCAATTACCGCCAGCAAAATTACATGCTAAATTGCGCTCCACAATGATTTAGGTGGCTTTATTGGCCAGTCTTCTTGCTACAACTGAAGATGATACCTCTTGAATGAAAGGATTTTATTATGTCTGCGACACAACTCGAACAAGCAGCACAAGCAACGAAAACTGCATTTGTATTTCCGGGTCAAGGCTCACAAAAAGCCGGCATGCTGGCTGAACTTGCAGAGCAGTTTTCTGCTATTCGCGAGACATTTGCAGAAGCCTCTGAAGCTGTCGGCTTCGATCTGTGGCAGATTGCGCAAACTGGCGAAAACTTAAATCAAACTGAATTTACCCAGCCGGTATTGCTGACTGCAAGTATTGCCTTGTGGCGCGTGTGGCTGGAATCTGGTGGTGTGGCACCGAAATATCTGGCAGGCCATTCACTGGGTGAGTACAGCGCGCTGGTGGCAGCGGGTAGCCTAAGCCTGGGTGATGCAGTTAAACTGGTCAACCTGCGCGGTAAACTGATGCAGACGGCTGTACCTCAGGGTGTCGGTGCAATGGCTGCTATTTTAGGTCTGGATGATGCCAAAGTGATTGAGCTGTGTGCACAGGCCACGGCAGCAGGTGAAGGTTCTGTTGAAGCGGCAAACTACAATGCCCAAGGGCAGGTTGTGGTTGCAGGCAATAAAGATCGCGTTGAAGCAGTGATGGCACTGGCCAAAGAAAATAGCGCTAAGGCGATTGCATTGCCGGTATCGGTTCCATCGCATTGTTCACTGATGAAACCTGCGGCAGAACAGTTTGCGCCTGCATTGGAACAAACCGCCATTGAGCTGCCATGCATTCCTGTATTACAAAATGTAGGCGCTGAAGCTGCGGCTGATGTCCCTGCATTGCGTCAGGCCTTAACAGCGCAACTTTATGAATCAGTACAATGGACCAAAACCCTGCAATTCCTTCAAGATGAAGGCATTCAGTACATCGTTGAATGTGGTCCGGGTAATGTATTGAGTAACTTGGCGAAACGCCTACCGAATATCGAAAAAGCACTTCCACTGGATAGCAAATCTCGTCTGGAAGATGCATTGAACACCGTATTGACGGCAGAAGGGAAAATTGCATGACACAGGAACCGAAAGTTGCCTTGGTAACAGGTGCAAGTCGTGGTATTGGTGCTGCGATCGCACAACAGTTGATTCAGGATGGTTATTTTGTCGTGGGTACTGCGACCTCTGAAGCGGGCGCTGAAAAATTATCTGCACAGTTTGCTGAAAATGGTGCGGGCAAAGTTTTAGATGTACGTGATGGTGCTGCGATTGATGCACTGGTGACGGAGATCGAACAGAACTATGGTCCAGTGCTGGCGTTGGTTAATAATGCCGGTATTACCAAAGACAACTTATTGCTTCGCATGTCTGAAGATGACTGGGATGATATTTTAAATATTCACCTGAAAGCCGTTTACCGTCTGTCTAAACGTGTGCTGAAAGGCATGACCAAGGCACGTTTCGGACGCATCATCAACATCAGCTCTGTGGTGGCACACTTTGCCAACCCGGGGCAGGCCAACTATTCTGCTGCCAAAGCCGGAATTGAAGCCTTCAGTCGTAGTTTGGCCAAAGAAATGGGTAGCCGTCAGATTACGGTTAACTCGGTCGCACCAGGCTTTATTGCAACTGAAATGACGGAACAGTTAAGCGAAGAAATTCGTAAAAAAATGACTGAGCAAGTGGCGTTAAACCGTTTGGGTAACCCACAAGATATCGCAAATGCTGTAAGTTTCCTGGCTTCAGACAAAGCCAGTTACATTACTGGTACAGTTATGCATGTAAATGGGGGCTTATACATGAGCTAAGCTCAAGTATAAACTTTCCAAATTTTTTAGATTCAATTAAACTAACGGCATTAAAAACGCCACAAGCAATGAGGAGAATTCCTGTGAGCGATATCGAACAACGTGTTAAGCAAGCAGTTGCAGAACAACTTGGTATCAAAATCGAAGAGATTAAAAACGAAGCGTCTTTCATGGATGACTTAGGTGCAGATTCTCTAGATCTAGTTGAACTGGTTATGTCTTTCGAAAATGATTTCGACATCACGATTCCTGATGAAGATTCTAACGAAATCACAACTGTTCAATCTGCAATTGACTATGTTTCTAAGAAACTGGGTTAATCGCCGATTTCAGCTTTGCTGAGCATAAAGACCACCCTCTCGGTGGTTTTTTTGTGTCTGCTTTTCACCTAAATGGAAATTTTACAATCGATTACCTTTCTGTCACCAATGACTAACTATGCCTTGGCTATTTTCATTATAAAAATAAGAGTGATATGACATTAACGACAAGAATGGAGTTCCATATGGGTCTTTTTGATTTTGTAAAAGGTATCGGTAAGAAAAATACAGCTGCCGCAGAGCCGCAGGCCGCACCAGCAAATACTACTCCAGCCGCAGCAGCACAGCCCGCAGAGCCTTCTGCCCAAGAAGTCGCAAATAAATTACTTGGTCATGTAAAAGGTCTGGGTCTTCCGATCACTGGTTTATCCATCAGTTATAATTCAACCTCGGATCTGGCCACGGTCAGAGGTCAGGTGCAAAGTCAGGCCGATCGTGAAAAAATTATTCTGGCGGTGGGGAATATTGATCATGTGGCCAAAGTGGATGATCAGCTTACGGTCAGCAGCCCTGAACCGGAAAGCAAATTCTATACGGTAAAATCGGGGGATAGCTTGTCAAAAATCTCGAAAGAATTTTATGGTGATGCCAATCAGTACAATAAGATCTTTGAGGCCAATCGCCCATTGCTCAAAGATGCTGATGATATTTTCCCGGGACAGGTATTGCGTATTCCGGCCTGATTTTTAAGTCGAAAATAAATATCTAAATATCTAAATATCTTGTTCACCATAATGCCCCATTTGGGGCATTATTTTTTTGGAAACAGCTTGAGCGCTGAATGTTGAAAGATAAAAATAATTACCCGCCAAGATCCAGATAGAGACTTTCTTTTACTTCCTCCATGACCACATAACTATGTGAGGAAGCAGAAGCAGGTAATTTTTTTAGCAAATCGCCTAACAGACGCCGATAGGCACTCATCTCTTTGAGACGTGCCTTGACCAGATAATCAAAGTCACCGGAAATCAAATGACATTCCAGTACTTCTGGAATTTCGGTCAGATTCCGCGCCACCTGATCAAATACATCACCCGATTTGGCAGAAAGCTTAATCTCCAGAAAGACCAACAAATTGCGTTCTAGCAGTTCCGGATTTAAGCGCGCGTAATAACCCATGATAATGCCTTCGCGCTCCAGCCGTTTTACCCGTTCTGAACAGGGTGTGGTTGACAGGTTCACACGTGCTGCCAGCTCACTAATGGCAATCCGGCCATCGCGTTGCAAGATATCCAGAATCATGCGATCAATGCGGTCTAATTTACGCATCAATATTTCCCTCTTTTTTTTAATTCTGCCCGAAAAAAATGTTTATTTCACTAAATATATCATCTCAATATAGTTAAATTCACTATTGATCCAAAAATATACTAGTTAAATCAACTAGAAAAATTTGAGGGTAGTAAGATGCGCGTTTTGGTCTTAGGCAGTGGTGTAATCGGTGTGGCGAGTGCCTATTATCTGGCGCAGCAGGGTGTAGAAGTTACAGTGCTCGACCGTCAAACCGGGCCGGCTGAAGAAACCAGTTTTGGCAATGCCGGACAAATTTCTCCGGGCTATTCGACGCCATGGGCAGCACCAGGCATTCCATTTAAAGCAGTGAAATGGATGTTCCAGCATCATGCACCTTTAGCCATTAATTTAGATGGCAGTATGTGGCAGTTGAATTGGATGGCACAAATGCTGAAAAACTGTAATCCAGCCAGCTATGCGATTAACAAAGAACGTATGACCCGTGTGGCTGAATATAGCCGTGACTGTTTACGTGAATTGCGTAAAGAAACCGGGATCAGTTATGAACACCGTTCTAAAGGTACTTTGCAAGTCTTTCGTAACGAAGCGCAATTAGAGATGGTGCAACGTGATATTGCGGTATTGCGAGAATGCGGCGTACCGCATGAATTGTTGTTGGGCGCTGATCTGGCCAAAGTTGAGCCAGCCCTGGCGCATGCCCAGGATAAACTGGTGGGCGGCTTGCATTTACCCAATGATGAGACAGGCGACTGTTATTTATTTACCAATGCCTTAGCCAATGTTGCCAAAGAATTGGGCGTGCAGTTTAAATTTAACCAAAATGTTGAGCGTTTGGTGATTGAAGGCGATGAAATTAAGGGGGTGGTGGTCAATGGTGAAGTGCTGACGGCTGATAAATATGTATTGGCATTCGGTAGTTATTCACGTGATTTCTTAAAACCTTTGAATCTGGATTTGCCGGTTTATCCAGTCAAAGGCTATTCACTGACCATTCCAATTGTTGATGCCAACTTTGCACCACAATCTACGGTGCTGGATGAAACCTATAAAATTGCCATCACGCGTTTTGACCAGCGGATCCGTGTTGGCGGTATGGCCGAACTAAGTGGATTTAACCACAATTTGAAAGACAATCGCCGTGCCACTCTGGAAATGGTCACTCAGGAATTATTCCCAGGCGGGGATCTGGCAGAAGCGAGTTTCTGGACCGGTTTACGTCCAATGACCCCAGACAGTACCCCGATTATTGGTGTAACGCGTTTTAAAAATCTGTTCCTGAATACTGGACATGGCACCCTGGGTTGGACCATGGCCTGTGGTTCGGGCAAGTTAATCAGTGACATTGTGTTGAATCATAAAACCGAAATCAGCACTGAAGGACTTTCACTCGGACGTTATTCACACGCGGCCTAAATTGCTGTTTCAAGGAAGAAGCTATGCCACGCCCAATTCAAGCTGTAGTGCACTTAGATGCATTGCAGCATAACCTGAAGATCGCCAAAGCCGCAGCGCCAAATGCAGAAGTCTATGCTGTGGTTAAAGCCAATGCCTATGGTCATGGTATTGAGCGAGTCTATTCAGTATTTCAATCAGCCGATGGTTTTGCCTTGCTGGATTTGGCTGAAGCGCAGCGTCTGCGTGCGCTCGGTTGGCAGGGCAAAATTTTACTGCTCGAAGGAATTTTTGCTGTAGACGATTTAGACGTCTGTGCTGCATTAGATTTAAGTTTTAGTCTACATAGCCAGCATCAAATCACCTGGTTAACGCAGTTTCAGCAGATCAATCCAGACGCAAAATTTGATGTGTACTTAAAACTTAACAGCGGTATGAACCGTTTGGGTTTTCAGGCCCACGAATATACGGATATTTTTAAGCAAGTCCAGACAGTGGGCAATGTGCGCTCAGTTAGCCATATGACGCATTTTTCCGATGCAGATGGTCAGCGCTTTGGCCAGAACGGCATTGATTATCAATATTCAATGTTCACGCAAATCACTGGGTCTTTAGCCGGAAAAACTTCTGTCAGTAATAGTGCAGCCATCCTGCGCCATCATCACCACATTCAATCTGACATTGTGCGTAGTGGCATCATGCTGTATGGCAGTTCGCCTGACTATCCTGACCATACTATTGATGACTGGAATTTGCAGCCCGGCATGAGCCTGCGCAGTGAAATCATTGCGATTCAGTATATTCAGGCTGATGAAAGTGTGGGTTATGGTTCTAACTTCGTTGCGGAGCAGGCGATGCGCATTGGTGTAGTGGCGTGTGGATATGCCGATGGGTATCAGCGCATTTCAGCCACAGGTACACCAGTTCTGGTGGATTCAGTGCGAACTCAAGTTCTTGGTCGGGTCAGTATGGATATGCTTACCGTCGATCTGACCGCTGTCCCTCAGGCGACTGTGGGGAGTGAAGTCGTACTTTGGGGGAAATCTTCGCAAGGTGAAATTTTATCAATTGATGAGGTCGCGGCCGGTTCAGGAACCGTAGGCTATGAATTGATGTGTGCGATTACGGCTCGTGTACCGGTTCGGATTGAAAGCTAAAACTAAATATTGACCAAATAACGGAAGAAATTGAGAGGACATATGATGATGGAACACACCGATATCCAGCGTATTAACAGCAATCAGGTCATGAGTGCTGTCACCATTCACAACCAGACCGTGTATGTATCAGGGCAGGTGCCGGATAGCACCCGTCAGGATATTAGCGGTCAAACGCAGGAAGTGCTGACGAAAATTGATCAGCTGCTCAAGCTGGCAGGAACAGACAAAAGCCGACTGCTGTCGGCACAACTATTTGTGAAAAATCTGGAAGATTTTCAAACCGTGAACCAGATCTGGATTCACTGGTTGCAAGGACAGGGAACTCCGGCACGTGCCACCATTCAGGCAGATCTGGTCAATCCTGACTGGCTGATTGAAATTGCAGTGATTGCAGCACAGGCTTGAGTTGTTTTGATTTTTATATCTCCCAACTCAATTTTGTAAGGACATCAGCTCCGGTCATTTAGCTTTTTAAATGGAACTTCATCTGCATTCAGGATTTCAGGAAGAAATCCGATCAGATGGGCAAGGGTCTGATGCGAAAAAGGAACTAAACATGAATACAACATCCGCTAAAGATGACGCAGCGCCGTCGCAACATGAGCTACAACGCAAGCTATCCAATCGGCATCTGCAGTTAATTGCCATTGGTGGTGCAATTGGTACCGGTTTATTTATGGGATCGGGTAAAACTATCTCTTTGGCCGGCCCTTCAATTTTATTTATTTATATGATTATTGGCTTTATGTTTTTCTTCCTGATGCGCGCATTGGGTGAGATATTGTTGGCTAATTTACATTACAAATCATTTATTGATATGGCGCGCGACCTGATTGGTCCGGGCGCGGCCTATTATATTGGCTGGTCTTATTGGCTTGGTTGGGTTCTGGTCGGGATTGCCGATTTAGCAGCGATTATTAATTATCTGAGTTTCTGGTTGCCTGAGGGTGTGGCCTTTACCCCCATCGGGCAGGCATTGATCAGTGTCGGCTGTGTATTGCTGGTTCTGGGTTTGAACTTGCTGACGGTCAAACTGTTTGGTGAAATTGAATTCTGGTTTGCCCTGATTAAGATTTTAGCCATTTTAGGCCTGATTTTTATTGGCGGCTTTATGGTGTTGAACCAGTTTCAGGCACCAGATGGCAGTACTGCAAGCTTTAGCCATGTCTGGTCGGGTGGTATGTTCCCCAAAGGTGCGGATGGCTTCCTGGCAGGCTTCCAGATTGCCTTATTCGCCTTTGTCGGTGTGGAATTGCTCGGTACGATGGCAGCTGAAACCAAAGATCCTGAGAAAAATTTACCCAAAGCCGTCAATGCGATTCCGACGCGTATTATCTTGTTCTATGTGTTGTCATTGTTTGTAGTGATGTCAGTGACCCCATGGGCTAAAATTCCTGCGGATCAAAGTCCTTTTATCAGCTTATTCATGCATGCCGGTATTGGTGCGGCGGCGATCATCATGAATCTGGTGGTCTTGTCATCCGTCATGTCTTCCATGAATAGTGGTGTATTCTCCACCAGTCGTATGCTTTTCGGATTGGCGCGTGGTCAACAGGCACCTGCCGCTTTGGCGCATCTATCGAAACGTTCTGTACCAGCCAAGGGTTTAATGTTCTCATGTGCCTTTATTATGGCTGGTGCAGCTTTGCAGTACTTTGTGCCCAATACCTTGGAAGCTTTTACTTTAGCGACGTCGCTGTGCGTGATTTTGTTTATTAGTATTTGGAGCTTAATTATGGTGTGTTATCTACGCTACCGTAAATTACGCCCTGAACAGCATGCCAACTCCACCTTTAAAATGCCGGGCGGGGTATGGATGAGCTATATCGTACTAACTTTTCTGGCTTTCGCTCTGGTCATTTTAAGTTTGGAGCCAGATACATTCAATGCATTAAAAATCAGTCCATTATGGTTGATTATTTTGACAGTAACTTATTATGTACTGTATCGGCCGCGTGTCGCAGCCGCGAGAAAAGCGGCATTAGAAACACAATGAAATAGCTCAAAAAAATCCCCGCCTGATCGGGGATTTTTTTATGGTGTGATGAATCATTTGTGAACTTCGTCCTGTGCCCTTAGAATTGAAGAAAAATTTATAATTAAAAATAAGGATCTATATGAGGGGATGGAGTAAAAACAGGCTGGGGTTATGGTCGCTTGGCATTCTTGTGGGAATAGCCATTCTGTTGGTATTTACTGCAAAGTGGCTGCGTACAGATCAACCTTTAACGGATACGGCAAAAAAGTTTATTCAGCCAGATTTAATCTATAGGGCAAATGTTCAGCAACACTCATATTTTTACTTATTGGGAATTGCTGCCAAAGATGAGGTTCACCCTCAGGCACTGGGTCGTTATCGTTACCATCGGGAATGGGCAAACTATATTCAAGATCAGAATGCTGCTGAAAATTTGCAGATTGACTCAGGATTAAACCGTCAGCTGAGCCGAGCTGGTTTTTCTGAACAGGAAAAAGAACTTCTTGAAAATCTGCAAATGCGTTTGGCTAATTCAGCTGAGCAGTTTTCTGCATTGGTGGTAGAACATAAAAAATCGTTACACGCTTTACTGGAGCGTGAGCGTATTCCTTTACAACGGTTTTCAGATTTATTGGAACACCAGGATTATATTTCATTGGTGATTCCGCCGCAGGCAGTCGGGCCTGATTATCGCTATATTCAAAATTTACAGTTGCTGAAACTGGCTCACATCCAGCTTGATTCAGGCTCTAAAGTGCAGGATTATGCACAGCAGTTTCATCAGGTTTTAGATTTTAGCCGGAACCGCTTGTCTTTGGTTGAAAAAATGCTGCTACAGAATTGGCTCAGTCAAATGATTGATCTGATTGGGATCGAGCAAAAAAATGAAAGCAATCCAGTCATGCTTAACAATCTGGATTCAGATCAATTGGGTTTAAAAGCAAGTCTGCAAAATGAATTAATGGGACATTATTTGCTGACCCAATATCTGGCACATGCCTCTGAAATCAGCCCTGTACAGCTAAAATGGCTGTATTTACCCAATACCACCTTTAATGCAATTGCAGCACAATATGAGGTGTACTGGATGCTTTCGGAAACACCGTATGTTGAACTGCAAGAGCGGCTTACGACAAGTGAGCCTTCTTCATTGTCTAAATGGCGACTAAAAAATGCGATTGGACATGTTCTAGCGCAGGTCAGTAAGCCCAACTTTGAAAAATATATTGTGATGAATCATGTCTTAAACAATAAAATTATGACTTTTAATGCAGTCAATTCAGGCAGTATAGAGACAGAGCTATTGAATCAAAATGCAGCAGGGCGACGTTATTTTCAGCAAGATGGAAAGTTATGTATAGCACTGCCATTTTCTCAACAGAAATTGTCTGAACTGAATCTGAAGCAGGATGGCTGTGTAAAAATCTAGAATGCCAAAATAAAAAATCCCCGACGAATCAGGGATTTTTTATTTTTGCTCTATGCGTTAGAAGGTCGGTTTTACCACGACCAAAATTACCACAGCAAATAAGATCAGGGTTGGCATTTCATTAAAATAACGCCAGAACTTGTGTGACTTGTAATGGGCATTTTCCATCAGTTTTTTGCGGTAATAGCCACATACCAGATGATAAATCACCAATAAACCCACCAGACCCACTTTCAGGTAAAACCATACAGCTTCATGATAGTGACGTGTTGCATCACCCCAATCGACCAGAAAGTGCGCTGTAATGAGGGTGGCCAGCATGGCAGGCCACATGATGCCACGATACAGCTTACGTTCCATCACCTGAAAACGCGCGTGGCTTACGGCATCTTCGCTCATGGCATGGTAAACATACAGCCGTGGCAAGTAGAACAACGCAGCGAACCAGCACACCACAGCAATAATATGTAATGCTTTTACCCAAAGGAAAGCATCAGAAGGAGCATCCATCAAGTCACCCTAAAATGGGCGGCTTAGCCTTCCCATTTTTTGAAGATGAGACAAGCATTTACGCCGCCGAAACCGAAACTGTTACTCATCACAGTATTCAATTTTGCGTCACGTTTTTCAAGCACGATATCAAATGGTTTTGCGCCTTCATCCAGCTCGGTCACGTTAATGTTTGGAGCAATAAAGTCATTTTGCATCATCAGGATCGAGTAAATTGCTTCCTGAACGCCAGCAGCACCCAGGCTGTGACCAGTCATAGACTTGGTTGAGCTCAGTGGTGGAACTTTATCTTCACCAAATGCACGTGCCATCGCTTGAAGCTCGGTCACGTCACCAGCAGGTGTAGATGTACCATGAGTATTCACATAATCAATCGATTCAACACCATGTTGTTTGGCTTCTTCAAGTGCCATCAGGATACAGCGTGTAGCCCCTTCGCCACTTGGTGCAACCATATCTGCACCATCCGAGTTGGCCGCATAGCCCACCACTTCAGCCAAGATGTTTGCACCACGTGCTTGTGCATGCTCAAGTGACTCAAGCACCACAAAACCGCCACCACCGGCAATCACGAAGCCGTCACGGTCAGCAGAGTACGGACGAGATGCAGTTTCAGGCGTGTCGTTGTATTTAGAGCAAAGCGCACCCATCGCATCAAACAATAAGCTTTGTGACCAGTGATCTTCTTCACCGCCACCAGCCAGCATCAAATCTTGTTTGCCCAGTTGGATCAGGTTATAAGCATAACCAATGGCATCGGCAGAGGTTGCACATGCACTGGTAATGGTATGTGCTACGCCTTGTAGTTTAAAAGTGACACCGACGTTTGCAGTAATGGTGTTGGTCATATTGCGTGGTACAAAGAAAGGGCCAATTTTACGCGCACCTTTGGTATCTAGAAGTTCTTTCATTTCAACCACTGAGGCAGTTGAACCACCACCTGAACCACCGGCAATACCATAGCGTGGATTATTTGCCAGATCTTCTTGTTTTAAACCGGCATGTTCAACTGCAGCAAGTGCCGAATTGTAGGCATACATTGCGCATACGCCCATAAAGCGTTTGAGTTTACGGTCAATACCGTCGAAATCCTGTTCGGCCGCAGCACTCACATGGCTTTTGAAATTGAGTTCAGCATAAGTCGGATTAAAACGTGTTCCTGAAATCCCATTTTGTAAAGAATGGTTTACATCCTCTAATGTATTACCAATACACGAGTTAATACCCATGCCAGTGATGACAACACGTTTCATCTACAGATCCTTATAGTTTAGCTCTACGTCCAGTGGCAGAAAATGGGCTATATAAAATCGCCAAATCCGGCCTCTAGCCTTATTTCATGATGGAGAACATGATAGCAGAAAGACTTTTGAAATCTTATGGCAAATGTTATGCCGTGTGACAGTCGGTTGGGTTTGTGAGTCGGCATGTAGGGATTTTACTAAATGACACAGAATAAAGTTGAGATAAATGCTGACTACACCTAGTATTTATATCAAATACAAGCACGTGAATGCTGAGGTAAAAAATGGTAAATGCTAATAATAAACAATCTAATGGTCTGATTTCGAATGCCTTTGGAGTGGCGAAAAAGTTCAGTTCAACCGGATTAGATTTATTGAATCATGTTGCACCAGACTCGGTGACGAAAGCGCTTAAGCCGTCAAATTCCGGTCAGGTGATTGACGGTTCGGCGAAGACAAAAAGCGTTTTTTCGGCTAAAAAATATGATAATCCACAGCAAATGCTTCGTGAACATCTGCCAAATGTATCTCGCCAGCTTCTAGGACACCGTTTTAATACCGTCAATAACGTGGCGCATTTTGTTTCTCCTGAACTGACGGAGAAAGTATCAGACTATTTTTATGACCGCCTTAACCAGTTTAGTAACCAGAGCAGTTCGGTCGATACCATTCTGAATGAAGCAGGGGCAAAAGACTTGGAAGAATTGACTCAGGATGTCGATCGTTCCAAGCGAATTTCACAGGCTTTGGGTGAGCAAAACAAATGGATTGCAACGGTACAGGGTGCAATCAGCGGTGCTTCTGGGGTGCTTGGTACAGCGATTGATATTCCGGCTTCTTTGTTAATGGCGCTACGTACCATTTATCAGGTCGGTCGTTCTTATGGTTTTGACCTGAGCAAAGATGATGATCAGGAAATCGTACAACATATCTTTAGACAGCTGGACCTCGGCCTGATTGCTGAAAAGCAAACCTTATTATTGGGTTTAAAAGCGCTGAGTAATACAATTAAAACCCACGATATTTCCCAGCTTCAGGCCATGCTGGGTTCTGATAATGATATGAATGCCATCAAGCAATGGTTAAACAACCATGAGGGCGAGGCAAAATGGGAATGGGTGAACAATCTGCCAAAAATTTCTATTTTAGAAAAATTAACGAAATTGACACCATTGGCAAGTGCTGGAATCGGAGCAGTTTATAGTCACCGTTTTGTTGATGATGTAAATCAGAAAGCTCAAGAAGCTTTCTCACATGCTCGACAATATCTGATTCAGCATCAAGATTCGCAATTGTCTCCCTATGCGGCCTATGAAAAAGCAGTCAATTTATTGCAACAGGCTGCACCTAAATTATTAGACAGTTCATCTCAGTCGATCGAGGCGCCAAAAGACGAGCCAATTCTGGATCAGGATATTGCAATTGAAGGCAATGATACAATTACTCAGGTCAAACTGGTTAAGAAAGAAAAGAATGATCTCAGTTCTGAAGAAGCTGAAGTGAAAAAAGATGAAAAAGTCAGTGAAGGTCTAGATGCCCTCAGTGATGAATTGGTTGAACCTGTGGCAGATAAACAATCGCAACAGCCTGCTTTAACCAAAACTTCTTTTGATCCTGACGTGGAAGCAGAGATACAAGCAGATAATACTGCTGAAAATGAATCGGAGACCGTGGAAAATGAGGGGCTAGAGGGGCAGGAGGATCCTGATTCTGCATCTGAAACAGCCTCAACAACATCTAAAGCTCAAGATGTTACAAAAAAAACTGCGAAGAATCCGAAAAAGTAAATGAATTCTGAGAGAAAATAGCAGCATAGCGTATAGTTGTTATTATATTTGGTCGACCTGAGCAGGTTGACCAATTTTACATCTTGAATTACAATTGCATGCCCTCAAAAAGCAGTATGTTTTTGGGGCTTTTTATTAACGGGAGAATTGCCAAATGGCAACAACAAATCAGTTGATCCGTAAGGGTCGTACGACTTTAGTTGAAAAATCTAAAGTTCCTGCGTTGAAGGCTTGTCCACAGCGCCGTGGTGTTTGTACACGTGTTTACACAACTACACCTAAAAAACCTAACTCAGCAATGCGTAAAGTTTGCCGTGTTCGCTTAACTTCAGGTTTTGAAGTTTCTAGCTACATCGGTGGTGAAGGCCATAACCTGCAAGAGCACAGTGTTGTTCTTATCCGTGGTGGTCGTGTTAAAGACTTACCAGGTGTACGTTACCATACCGTTCGTGGTTCTTTAGACTGTGCTGGTGTTAAAGATCGTAACCAGTCTCGTTCTAAATACGGTACTAAACGTCCTAAGAAATAATTCGTCGAGAATTAAATTTTAAGAACGTAGAACCGCAATCCTTTATCGTCTCGCTTGTCTGATTTCTGCATTTAATTTTGTGAAATTCAAGCGACGTGTAGTAAGGCCAGCGAATGCACATGACACTTTGTGCTCATGCTGGATAAACCTGAAGTGTCATCTTTATAGGTAGTTTAAAATGCCAAGACGTCGCGTAGTCGCTGCTCGTGAAATCCTTCCGGATCCTAAGTTCAGCAGCCAAACAATCGCTAAATTCATGAACCACGTAATGCAAGATGGTAAAAAATCTATTGCTGAAAGTATCGTTTACGGTGCTTTAGACCGCGTTCAAGAAAAATCTAAAGTAGACCCAGTTGAATTTTTCGAGACTACTCTTGAAAAAGTTCGTCCTATGGTCGAAGTAAAAGCACGCCGTGTTGGTGGTGCTACATACCAAGTACCTATGGAAGTACGCCCATCCCGTCGTACTGCCCTAGCTATGCGTTGGTTAGTAGACGCTGCTGCTAAGCGTTCTGAAAAAACTATGGCTTTACGTCTTGCTGGCGAGTTGCTTGATGCATCTGAAGGTAAAGGCGCTGCGGTTAAGAAACGTGAAGATGTGCACCGTATGGCTGAAGCCAACAAAGCATTCTCTCACTACCGTTTCTAAGCAGATAAAACAGGCCCTATTCAGGAAAGTGCTAAAACCGTCATGGTTTTGTCACCAAAGCGCTTTAAGTTGCTATGCAGCTTAAAGCGTCCTGTTTTAAACAACAAAATTTAGGAATGCTAGAAATCATGGCACGTCAAACCCCAATTTCTCGTTACCGTAACATTGGTATTTCTGCGCACATTGACGCAGGTAAGACAACCACTTCTGAACGTATTTTGTTCTACACAGGTGAGAGCCATAAACTTGGTGAAACTCACGAAGGTTCGGCAACTACGGACTGGATGGAACAAGAGCAAGAACGCGGTATTACCATTACCTCAGCAGCTGTAACATGCTTCTGGAAAGGTATGGCGAACCAGTTCGAACAACACCGTATTAACGTAATTGACACCCCGGGACACGTTGACTTCACGATTGAAGTTGAGCGTTCTATGCGTGTTCTTGACGGTGCGTGCATGGTTTACTGTGCTGTAGGTGGTGTTCAGCCTCAGTCAGAAACGGTATGGCGTCAAGCAAATAAATATAAAGTTCCACGTATTGCGTTTGTTAACAAAATGGACCGTACTGGCGCGAACTTCTTCCGTGCTGTTGAACAAGTTAAAACACGTCTGGGCGGTAATCCAGTGCCAATCGTTGTTCCAATCGGCGCAGAAGAAAACTTCCAGGGTGTTGTTGACCTAATCGAAATGAAAGCAATCATTTGGGATGAAGCATCTCAAGGTATGCAATTTGAATATGGCGACATCCCTGCTGACTTAGTTGCTACTGCTGAAGAATGGCGTACGAACATGGTTGAAGCTGCTGCGGAAGCATCAGAAGAACTCATGGACAAGTACCTAGAAGGCGAAGAGCTAACTAAAGAAGAAATCGTTGCTGGTATCCGTAAGCGTACATTGGCAAACGAAATTCAACCGATGCTTTGTGGTTCGGCATTCAAAAACAAAGGTGTTCAACGTATGTTGGATGCTGTAATTGAATTCTTGCCAGCACCGACTGACGTTGAAGCGATCAAGGGTATCCTTGACGACAAAGACGAATCTGAAGGTTCTCGTGAAGCGTCTGACGAAGCTCCGTTCTCTGCACTTGCATTCAAAATCATGAATGACAAATTCGTAGGTAACTTGACTTTCGTTCGTGTTTACTCAGGTGTTCTTAAAGCGGGTAGCCCGTGTTATAACCCAGTAAAAATGAAGCGTGAGCGTGTTGGCCGTATCGTACAGATGCATGCGAATGACCGTAAAGATATCGAAGAAATTCGTGCGGGCGACATCGCGGCATGTGTAGGTCTTAAAGACACAACGACTGGTGATACATTATGTGATGAAAACCACGTAATTACACTAGAGCGTATGGAATTCCCTGAGCCAGTAATTGCACTTGCAGTTGAGCCTAAAACTAAAGCTGACCAAGAAAAAATGTCAGTTGCTTTAGGTCGTTTGGCGAAAGAAGATCCATCATTCCGCGTACGTACTGATGAAGAATCAGGTCAAACCATTATTGCTGGTATGGGTGAACTTCACCTTGACATCATTGTTGACCGTATGAAGCGTGAATTCGGTGTTGAAGCCAACATTGGTAAACCAATGGTTTCTTACCGTGAAACGATCAAAAAGTCAGTTGAACAAGAAGGTAAATTCGTACGTCAAACTGGTGGTAAAGGTAAGTTCGGTCACGTATACGTACGTCTAGAACCGCTTGCTGAAGACGCTGGTAAAGACTACGAATTCGTTGAAGAAGTTGTAGGTGGTGTAGTACCTAAAGAATTCTTCGGCGCGGTTGACAAGGGTATACAAGAACGTATGAAGAATGGTGTACTTGCTGGTTATCCAGTAGTGGGCATCAAAGCGACATTGTTCGACGGTTCTTACCATGATGTCGATTCTGACGAATTATCGTTCAAAATGGCAGGTTCTTACGCATTCCGTGATGGTTTCATGAAAGCAGATCCAATCTTGCTTGAACCAATCATGAAAGTTGAAGTAGAAACTCCAGAAGACTACATGGGCGATATCATGGGTGACTTAAACCGTCGTCGTGGTATGGTTCAAGGTATGGACGATCTTCCTGGTGGTACTAAAGCCATTCGTGCTGAAGTTCCATTGGCTGAGATGTTTGGTTACGCAACTCATATGCGTTCTATGTCTCAAGGTCGTGCGACTTACTCTATGGAATTTGCTAAATATGCTGAAACTCCACGTAACGTGGCTGAAGGCATCATTTCTAAGTTCCAGTCTGGCGGTAAAAAAGGTGACGACGAGTAATCTTTCGATTACTATAAGCCCAAACTAATTCATAGTTAAACCCAAGTGCTCATGCAGTGATCCTGCATGAGTAGTTTAAAAAGGAAGATCTCATGGCTAAGGCTAAGTTTGAACGTAATAAGCCACACGTTAACGTGGGCACAATTGGTCACGTCGACCATGGTAAAACAACTTTAACAGCTGCGATTGCAACTGTATGTGCGAAGAAATTCGGTGGCGAAGCGCGTGATTACGCTGCAATCGACTCTGCACCAGAAGAAAAAGCACGTGGTATTACAATTAATACTTCACACGTAGAATACGATTCTCCAACTCGTCACTACGCTCACGTAGACTGCCCGGGCCACGCCGATTATGTTAAAAACATGATTACTGGTGCTGCTCAGATGGACGGCGCGATCCTTGTATGTGCTGCGACTGATGGTCCTATGCCACAGACTCGTGAACACATCCTGCTTTCTCGTCAGGTAGGTGTACCTTACATCGTTGTATTCTTGAACAAATGCGACCTTGTAGATGACGAAGAGCTTCTTGAACTGGTTGAAATGGAAGTTCGTGAACTTCTTTCTACTTATGACTTCCCGGGCGATGACACTCCAGTGATCCGCGGTTCTGCACTTGCTGCACTTAACGGTGAAGCTGGTCAGTATGGCGAAGACGCTGTTGTTGCACTGGTTGAAGCACTTGACTCTTACATTCCAGAGCCAGAACGTGCAATCGACCTTCCATTCCTTATGCCAATTGAAGACGTATTCTCAATCTCTGGTCGTGGTACAGTAGTAACTGGCCGTGTAGAGACTGGTATTGTTAAAGTAGGCGAATCAGTTGAAATCGTTGGTATCCGTGATACTCAAGTAACTACAGTTACTGGCGTTGAAATGTTCCGTAAATTGCTTGACGAAGGTCGTGCAGGCGAGAACTGTGGTGTTCTTCTACGTGGTACTAAGCGTGAAGACGTACAACGTGGTCAAGTATTGACTAAACCAGGTGCGATCAAGCCACACACTAAATTCGATGCGGAAGTATACGTACTTTCTAAAGAAGAAGGTGGTCGTCACACTCCATTCCTTAACGGTTACCGTCCACAGTTCTACTTCCGTACTACGGACGTAACTGGTGCGATCGCGCTTAAAGAAGGCGTGGAAATGGTTATGCCTGGTGACAACGTTGAGATGTCAGTAGAGCTAATCCACCCAATCGCAATGGACCCAGGTCTACGTTTTGCGATCCGTGAAGGTGGTCGTACAGTGGGTGCTGGTGTAGTTGCTAAAGTAACTGCATAATCGCTGATTGTTTAAAAAAGCGCCTCTTTGAGGCGTTTTTTTTGTCTGGATTTTTGTCAGACAATCACTCATGAGTGTCCTTAACTGATAGTGTGATGACCTAAACTGCACTTATTTATACGATAAAAATCAATAAAACTAGGCTCAATAAAACAAATAATAGATTCAGGCAGCTGTGCTTGAAAGGAGCCTACAATGAACGTAAAAGTAAAAATTTCAGAGCGTGCTGGTGCAAGCTTTCCTGTTCGTCGTATGAATTTTGATTTTGATCATGTCCCGGAATACTGGATGCATGGATCAGCCGGTTTAACGCATTTTATGACCGCCTTATCTGCACTGTTTCCGGCAGGTGAAAAGTTCTTTATCGATAGCGTTCGGGCCGTGCGTCAGCATCCAGCGATCAAAGATAATGCAGAATTGCAAAAAGAAATTTCTGCCTTTATTGGTCAAGAAGCTATGCACACGCATGAACATGTCGGTTTTAATGCCTCCGCACAGCGCTATGGACATGATGTCGAGACAATGGATCATTATACCGATCAGGTGATTCAGACCACGCGTAAAGTCATGGCCAAACTGCTGAAGCCAGTTGGCATTAGCCAAGAAATGGTGGATTTGACTGCAACCACAGCACTGGAACATTTTACCGCGACCATCGCAACGCAGTTGTTAAGTAACGCTCATATCCAGGAACTGATGACTGATGAAACCATGAAAAATATGTGGATGTGGCATGCGATTGAAGAAAATGAACATAAAGCGGTGGCCTATGATGTGTTTGAAGCTGTCTTTGGTAACGGTTTAAAAGCCTATGCGCTACGGACCTCATCTTTGGTCATTTCGATGGCAACCTTAGCTGTTGTACAAAGCTATTTTCTGGCCCGTTTACTCAAGCAGGACAATCAATTGAATTTGGAATCGCTGAAATCGATATATACCTACGCGTATAGCCCATCAAAAGGGGTAATTACGGGCATGGGTCGTGAAATGTTAATGTACTTTAAACCTGGCTTTCATCCAAATGATCATGATACACATGGCCTGTTAACAGTCTGGAAAGCCAAACTCGGACTTGAATAGGATTGAAAATTAAAGAGCGATTGAAATTGCTCTTTTTTTTACTCGATTTTTTGGATGAAGTTTCTATAATGCGGAAGTTAATTCTATATAAGATGAACGAAGATGATTCGTTTAATGCAAGCAGCGGATGTAGCAGCCGTTGCAAAGATTGAAAAATCTGTTCAATCACATCCCTGGACTTTAAAACAGTTTGAAGATGCAGTGACTGCTTATCAAAGTACCGTGATCGAGCAGCAAGGGCAGGTGCTGGGATTTTGTATTTTACAACCGGTGCTGGATGAAGCCAATTTACTGCTTATGGCAATTGATCCGGCTCAGCAAGGTCAGGGCTTGGGTTATCAATTATTGGATGCCTCAGTCGCCATGCTGAAAAATAATCCGGTGCAGATTTTCCTGGAAGTGCGCGAAACTAATATTGCTGCCATCAAGCTTTATGAAAAGTCAGGCTTTCATCAGATTGATTTACGCAAAAATTATTATCCGGGTTCAAACGGAACACGCGAACATGCCATCATTATGGTCAAGGCATGTACGGATGACTTTGCTAGCCTGTTCAAATAGAAACTGACGACCTTATTTAATAATCTGGTGATTCCATCCGCTGGGTAAGGTCGTCATCAATGAGTTTCCCAGGTGCTGAATCTCCAGCTCACTCAGCGCACGGTTTAAACGTCGCCATTGGCCATCAATCAAGAGTTCTAGCGGCAGATACTGAGATTTATAATTCATCTTGTTGGAGTGTGGCACCCAATAACCGAGGTAGATGAATTGCAAGCCAAGTTTTTGCGCATGTTCAATCTGCTTCAAGATTGCAAATGCACCGAGAGAGCGGCGATTTTCATCCGGATCGAAGAAGGTATATACAGCCGAGATGCCATCATCTAGCAAGTCGCAGGTGGAAACACTGATCAAGCGATCATCCAGCCATAATTCTAAAAAGAAGCTATCCGTACAACTTTGCAATAAAAACTTTTCGAACTGATCGCGACTCGGGGGGAACATGTCCCCATCTGCGTGGCGTTCATTGATATAGCGTTCATACAGCGCATAATGCGTATCACCGGCCTGCTCTGGACTGGTAATTTTCACCCGAAGATCCTGATTGCGTTTCCAGGCTTTTTTTTGTGAACTGTTCATGGAAAATTCAGCCACTGGCACGCGTGAAGATAAGCATTGACGACACAGATGACATTCCGGACGATAAACAAAATCGCCACTGCGCCGGAAACCGGTGCGCGACAGTTCTGACAGGGTCAGTACATCAATGCGATGCGCAGGATCCAGAAAAACCATACGTGCCGACTTATTGGGCAAGTAGCTGCAATCGTGCGGCGGCGTAATATAATACTGTAAATCGTTCAGTAGGGACTTTGGCTGATAAGAGTTCATAACAAGTACCCTCTGTTATTTTCATTCACTGAGTCGCGCGTTTTGCGCTATTGTTTTACTTGAAAATACACCCTCTTGATACTTTTTCCAATCGATAGCAGGCTGTTTTACAACATCTTGTAACGAATTAAGATAGTCTTGGCGAGAAAGTGTACAGGCGCCGAGGCTTAAAAGATGGTCATTGACCAACTGGCAGTCAATCCAGGGCAGCTTATTTTCCTGCCCAATCAGCATTAAAGTATAAAAAGCCATTTTAGAAACATCGGTCTGCGTACTAAACATGGACTCACCAAAACAACCCTGTCCAATCGTTACACCATAAAGCCCACCTACAATGCGATTTTCATCCCAGATCTCAATACTATAGCCATATCCGGCATCGAACATGTCGCAGTATCCTGCGATAATATCTTCACTGATCCAGGTATCTTCTGCATAAGCACGCGGCAATGAGCAGGAACGAATCACCCTTTCAAAAGCATGATTGACCGTGATTTGATAATCCCATTTTTTCATATTGCGGATCAGGGATTTACTTGGATGATAATCATGGGGCCGAATAATGCAGCGCGGTTCCGGACTCCACCAGCAAATAGGTTCTCCCTCAGAAAACCAGGGAAATAAGCCATGGGTATAGGCTTCAAAAAGTGTGGAAGGGGAGAGGTCAGCACCAATACAAATCAGTCCTTCGCCTTCAGGGTCAACCTGCATCGGGTCAGGAAAGATAAATTGTGAGGGAGGAAGTAGATGCATGGCAAACCTGAAATAAAACTATAGATGAATCATAAGCTAATTCTAGCAATAAAAAAGCCGCCCATAATGGACGGCATTTTTATTCTTGCTGCTTAGTCTAGTTTGCCCATCGCATCAAGATATTTTTCTGCATCGAGTGCAGCCATACAGCCTGAACCTGCAGAAGTAATGGCCTGACGGTAAATGCTGTCAGCAATATCGCCCGCAGCAAATACGCCCGGTACCGAAGTTTGGGTTGCATTACCCGCAGTACCACTTTGCACCTGAATATAACCGTCGCGCAGCTGCAACTGACCGTCAAACATTGAACTGTTTGGCTTATGGCCAATGGCAACAAACATACCCGTTACATCGACGTTTTGAGTAGAGTCATCCTGGGTCGACTTGATACGTACTGAGGTCACACCAGATTGTGCATCCCCTAAAACTTCATCGACCTGATGGTTCCAGATAATGCTGATCTTGCCTTCTTTTTCTTTAGCAAATAAATGATCTTGCAAGATTTTTTCAGAACGTAATGAATCACGGCGATGAACCAGAGTCACATGCGAAGCGATATTGGATAAGTATAAGGCTTCTTCAACAGCGGTGTTACCACCACCCACAACCATGACTTTCTGGTTTTTGTAGAAGAAACCATCACAAGTGGCGCAAGCGCTGACGCCTTGACCCATAAAGGCAGCTTCAGATTCAAGACCTAAATATTGAGCTGTTGCACCGGTACAGATGATTAAAGCATCACAGGTAAATTCGTCCATATCGCCTTTCAATACGAAAGGGCGCTGGTTTAGATCTACTTCATTGATATGGTCATACACGATTTCAGTGCCAAAGCGCTCTGCATGCGCCTGCATACGCTCCATCAATGCTGGACCGGTTAAGCCTTCAGGATCACCTGGCCAGTTATCCACGTCCGTGGTCGTGGTCAATTGGCCGCCCAGTTGCAAACCGGCAATGAGGGTTGGTTTTAGGTTTGCACGCGCTGCATAGACTGCTGCGCTGTAGCCTGCGGGGCCAGAACCTAAAATAATCAGTCGTGAGTGACGTGCGCTCATCAGCTGTATCCTTTTTTATTTAGAAATTTATTGAATTATACGTGAAACTGTATAACAGTGGGGTGAGATTAAAGTCGATATTATTGATCATTGAAATCGATTTGGGCTATATATAATAAGTACACAGTGTGCTTGCACAATAGTGCATCTTTTTTCACAGAACAGGTGCATAATATGCCTTTTATTGCGTCGCTTTTTTCAAGCATTGAAGCAAAAGAATATTCATGAAGAATTGGTTACAGGACAGTATATGACAGCGGTGTCGAGTGCCTATGCACAGCGCTTAGTAATGACATTATTTTTAGTCTCATTTGGGATTTATCTGTTTCTTGCAACAGTGACCTATACGCCATTTGATCCGGGATGGATGCATATCTCTAGTGATACGCAGACCGTTTCGAATGCCAGTGGGGTTGCGGGTGCCTGGATTGCAGACCTTTTGTTTGGCTTTCTCGGTTGGGCAAGCCTGCTGATTCCTGTCTATCTGTTTATGGAAGCGGTTCAGGTCTGGTGGCCACGTAGCTTCCTGAACCGGCCATTCCGCTATGCTGCGCAATTCTTCCTGTTATTGACCACGTCAGCACTGCTGTTTTTATTCTGGCAAGTGCCTGCCGATACGCTGGATAACTCTTCCGGCGGTATTATTGGCTATGAATTAGGCCAGAGTTTAGAACAGTTGCTGACGGTATATGGTGCTGCATTCTTCCTGTTGGTATTTTGGGTGATGTTATTTACACTGGCCTTTGGGGTGAAGTGGAACAAGACCTGGAGCAGTCTCAAAGCAACACCGGCTTATTTACAGGATCTGTTCTATCGCAATATCCCTGAAGGTATGTCCGATTTTGACCGGACTGCGCCTGTGGTTAAAAAAGAGCCAGTGAATGCTGCGAAGAAAATGGTCGCAGTAACCCCTGCACCTGAGCATGAACTGGTAGACATCGATCCGGTAGTGCGTGATCAGGTTGCTGAACGCTTATTTGATGATTTTGCTGATAAAGAATCGCAGCAGCCACAGTTACATGACGATATTCCTGAGGCTGTACAGCAGGCTCCTGAGCCAGTCGAGACATTGAAGCAAGCACCGCAAGTGCCGCAACAGCCAGACCGCGTCGTGGCAACAGGCGAAGTATGGCGTGCCTTACATTCCAGTGAAGATCAGCGCCATAAACAGGATATTGATGCATTACTTAAAGCTGCCGAAGAAGAGCAGCATAGTGCTCCAGCCTCACACTTGGCGGTTTCTCAAGCTGTGCCGTCTCAACATGTTCAAGCCAGAACAGCGCCTGCTACGCATACTGGGCTGGACTGGGATGATGATGAAATCTTTGATGAACTTCTGGCTGCCGTTCCACAAGGGAAAACGGCGACAGATGTGCATAGTCCATTTAATGCTGCGCCTGCTGCAAACCCCCAGAGCTTTGCCGAAGAAGTTACAAGCGCGGCGCCGGTTCTGGCATCTGTCGCAACAGCACATGCAGTCAAAAATAGTGCATTGCAAGCCGATCTGGATGACCTGGGTGATTTGCTGATTGAAGAAGATGAGCCAAGACCAAGCCAACCGGTACGCAGCTCTAACTATGCGCAATCTTCTGCTTTTGTACAGGCCCCGATTCAGCATCAAGTTATAGCACAACCGGTATCTGATTCTTCTGCAACTCATGCCGCAGTACGCGAGGCTTTATCTAAAGAAGAATTTGTAGAAGCCTGGCAAGAAACGGCTGGAAAACCACAAGATGAAGACGAGTTTGATTTTGATGCACCTTTAACTGATGCTTCAGGCCGTCCGATGTCACGTGCGATGCAGGTGGCTGAGCGCCGTAAAGATTTATCGCCTCTTCCGGGTCTCGACCTGCTGGATGAAGTCGATCCGAATAAAAAAGTGAATTTCACTGAAGAACAATTGTCGCGTTTATCTGAACTGCTTGAAATCAAGCTGCAGGAATTCAATGTCAAAGCCAAGGTGGTTGAAGCACAGCCGGGCCCAGTGGTGACACGTTTTGAACTGGATCTGGCGCCGGGTGTGAAGGCCTCTAAAGTCACTAATATTTCCCGAGATTTGGCACGCTCGATGTCGATGGCATCGGTACGTGTGGTTGAAGTGATTCCCGGTAAACCGTATATCGGGATTGAAGTGCCGAACAGCAGCCGTGAAATGGTACGTTTGATCGAGCTTCTGACCATTCCAGCCTTCACTGATCCGAACAGCATTCTTTCGATGGCAATGGGTAAGGATATTTCCGGTAATCCGGTAATTGCTGACTTGGGCAAGGCACCGCATATGCTGGTGGCGGGTACCACGGGTTCAGGTAAGTCGGTGGCAGTCAACTCGATGATTCTATCGATGTTGCTCAAATACAGCCCTGAACAGTTGCGTTTGATTCTAATCGATCCAAAGCAGCTGGAACTGGCCAACTATAATGATATTCCACATTTATTGACGCCTGTCGTCACCGATATGAAAGATGCAGTCAACGCATTAAATTGGTGTGTCAATGAAATGGAACGTCGCTATAAACTGATGTCTTTCCTGAAAATTCGTAAACTCAGTGACTATAACCGCAAGGTCGAAGAAGCGATTGCCAATGGTGAAGACCTGATCGATCCAACCTGGAAGGCCAGTGATTCAGTGGTGGGTGAGCGTGCACCGCGTTTAACGCCGTTGCCTTCGATTGTGATTGTCGCGGATGAATTTGCTGACATGATCATGCAGGTCGGTAAAAAAGCTGAAGAAATGATTACGCGTCTGGCACAAAAATCCCGTGCGGCCGGTATTCACTTGCTGCTTGCCACTCAGCGTCCATCGGTGGATGTGATCACCGGTTTAATCAAAGCCAATATTCCGACCCGTGTGGCACTGCGTGTCAACTCAAAAATTGACTCACGTACTATTCTGGATGCAGGCGGTGCAGAAGACTTGCTCGGTCATGGTGATATGCTCTTCCTGGGGCCTGGTAAAATTGAGCCTGAGCGTGTGCATGGCGCCTTTATTGCCGATGATGAAGTGAACCGGATTTGTGATGCATGGCGTGAACGTGGTGCGCCCAATTATGTCGATGAAATCCTGACGCCGTATGATGAGGAACCATCAAGTCGCGGTTTTGAAGAGGGTGGAGAGGGTGGCCCAGATCGAGATGCACTGTATGATCAGTGCGTAGCATTTGTACTCGAAACCCGTAAGGCTTCAACCTCTTCGCTACAGCGTAAATTTAGTCTGGGGTATAACCGTGCTGCGCGGATCATTGACCAGATGGAAGAGAACGGTATTGTCAGTGGCATGGGTGCCAATGGTAAACGCGAGATTCTGGTTTAAGTTTCTCTATGCTGAACCATAAAAAAGCCTGCAATTGCAGGCTTTTTTAATACGGTAGCTAAAATCAGGCAAACTTCGCCAATACCGCCAAGAACTCGGCACTTTGACGCGGGAAGGTGGCAATCACGTCATGAATGCGTTGCCCTTCAGGATTGGTTGCATTGACATCACGGCCATCAGCGACAAATTTCGTCAACAGGCGTTCATAATCAAATGGACGCATATGCTTGAAAGCATGATAAAGCACATGAAAGTCAGCATTTACACCTGCAGGAGGAAGCTGATTCAGGTAGGCAAATACACGCTCATCTGACCATTCTTCGTTAAAGGTCGCTGGTTGAGATAATGCCATCGCAATTTCCTTAATCTAATGTAGTTTTTTCGGCATGAAAAAAGGCAAAATTTGTATGAGCAAGAGACAGTGTCTTTTGAGCTGACTCTGTCGACTAGAAGCATTGTTTCTAGTCTTGGGATTGAGTAAATCCTTAAAAGCCGTGCTTTAATTTACTGATCCAGTCCACTCAAAGCCTAGCTTCTCGACTTGCGGCCGGGTAAAGCAGTATTTACTAATCCGGCCTCATATTTTGCCTTGAATCAATTTGCTTGACCAATCAAAAATCAGATTATCGTTCTTCAGGTAAATTGATATTCATCTCAAGCATTTCAATATTGGCTTCAGAACGTACCGACATTTGAATATGCTGCTCATCGACACCACGTACATAGCGATTGACCACTTGCATGATTTCTGTCTTCATCTGATCAATTTTGTCCTGGCTCAAGCGACGACCCAAGCCTTGTTCGGAAGCAACGATAACCTTCAAACGGTCTTTAGCAGTCCGTGCGCTTGATGGTTTATCCTCGCCACTAAAAAGTTTACTCCAGAATCCTGCCATGTCTACGCTCCAAATAGTCGTGCTAACCAGCCCTTAGGTTTTACCTCGATATGACGGTAAGGACGTTCTTCGCCAAGGAAACGTGCCACGAGGTCATCATAAGCCTGACCTGCTGCAGCCTCAGTAAAAAGAATCACCGGCTTACCTTCGTTCGATGCCTGTAAAACACTTGGACACTCAGGAATAACGCCCAAGGTCGGTACACGTAAAATATCTTTAGAAATATCGTCAATCGTCAGCATTTCCTGTTTATCGGCACGTTCCGGGTTGAAACGGGTAATACACAGATGCTTACGAATGCGACCTTCGTTTTGTTCTACTTTTTTAGTTTTACTGTCAAGCATGCCAATGATACGGTCAGAGTCACGTACTGATGAAATCTCAGGATTGGTGACAATGATGGCTTCATCAGCATGGTACATGGCCAAAATAGCACCACGTTCAATACCGGCAGGTGAATCACAGATAATGTAATCAAATTCCTGCGAAAGTTCATCCATTACACGAGCAACACCTTCATCTGTTAAGGCATCTTTATCACGTGTTTGTGATGCAGGTAAAATATATAAATTTTCAATATCTTTATCGCGAATCAGTGCTTGCTGTAATCGTGCTTCGTTATTTAAAACATTCACAAAATCATAAACTACACGGCGTTCACAGCCCATAATCAAATCAAGGTTACGTAAACCTACATCGAAATCGATCACAACAGTTTTGTGACCGCGTAGGGCTAAACCTGTTGCAAAAGATGCACTTGTTGTAGTTTTACCTACACCACCTTTGCCTGACGTTACGACAACAATTTTCGCCACCGAATCCACTCCTGTTATGGTTCAAATCCCCTGTTTAAAATGGGGTTTTTGGTATTTATTTATACATTAAAATTGTAGAGCTTCAAATACAAGCTCTTGTTGATCATTCAAGTAAATATGCACTGATTTCTTAACGACATGCGGGGGAATATCATCCGCTACGCAATAGGTTCCCGCAATCGAGATCAGTTCTGCTTCAAGGCTGTGACAGAAAATACGAGCTGCCGTATTCCCCCCGACACCTGCAATGACACGACCACGTGCGCTGCCATACACATGGATATTGCCTGAAGCAATCAGTTCTGAACCACTGTTGATGCCGGCATTGATAATAATGTCGCCATTATGCTGCACAATACATTGGCCCGTCCGCAGAATTTCATCATGATATGAGGTCACATGCGCAACGATCGGGGCAGCAGCTGCCTGATCATCACTTGTCGCTGCTTCTGGCTTAACTTCTACCACCTGTTCTTTCGTGGCTTTCACTTCTTCTAACTGGCGATCGGGTGGCAGAACCGGGAACTGAATGGAACGCGCCTGATCACCCAGTAAACCCTCAGTCACGGCCATTGGCTGTACATCTAAGTCGATTAACAGCTGAATCAGAGCAATCAGTTCCTGTTCAACTGAACTTTCAATGACGGCCAAAGTGCCAGATGGGAATGCAGCTTGTAATTTTGGGCTAAGTTGCTGGCGGATGGCATCATGATCATTGGTATCTAAGCTAATGCGTATTGCATTGACCATTCTGCCTTTTATCCGTATATCAGCCATAATTCTTCCTTAAATACTTCTGACTTGCTGGTTTTATGTCGAAGCAATGTTGTAAATAGTGCAAATCCTAGAACAAATTGGCGTAATTCTCTAGCGATCTCAGTTATTTTTTTATGCGAACAGAACCGGATGATTTTATCTGGTTCTGCACTTTAAATGTTATCTATCTATTGAGCGCTGATTTTGCTCATGTTCTTCTAAAATCTGTTGCCACTGTTTGACTTTCACCTGTTTTTGGATCGCTTCAAGTGTTTCAAAAACAGCCGATTCGACCAACTTATCAATATGTGGATTATGTTCAATCTGAATCTGGCTGATTTTATCTGAAATTAGGGTAAAAGTCGGATTTTCTTTTTGGCCGGTATGAGTAAAGGGATCAATCAGACCTTGGGTGATATTTTCCCCTAGACGTTGGCCAATACTTTGAATTTGTTGTTCAATCCGGCTACCGACAAGTGGAATTAATCGCAATAACTGGGTCAGTTCCGGGGTGTCTTCAATGGCTTGATTGACTACTTGCCCGACATTTTTAGCAATCATGGAACGTTGTGCCTGCAACTCTTTACCCAAAGATTCCTGCAAGATGTCTGCCAAGGCAACTGCCAGTAATTTACGATGATGTTCTACCAAATCATCAATCAATTTTTTATGTGATGTACTGGTGCTGAGTTCACGCTTAATACCGTCCAGTACAGTCAGCACCACACGGCTGGAAAGCTCCTCCATGAGCATGTTGTAATAAAAATTGCCTTGACGATACCAGCGCTCGGGAATGACTTTATAACCGTGACTATGCAGGTTATAGCCAATCGCGACCGCACGTAACAGACGCAGAAAGCGCAGTTGTGGAATAATGGAGAGAATTTCATACCAATGTACGAATGGAAAAAACCACCAGCGCCGATGATGGCGCTGAACAATGGCAATGCCCCAACGTGCCAGTAATTCACAGATCAGGAAGGTGGTAAACCAGCCCTCAGTAATGACCACCCAAGGGCGTAAATCACTTTTATAAAACTGCAAGATTTCCGGCAAACGAATGAAGTCAAACAACCATTGACCAAAATCGCTCATTAAAATGGCGTTGGCACTGAGACAAAATAGATTAATGATGATTAAGACCATCATAAAAATGTCGTAAATCAGCGCAACTTTCCAGCCCCAGGTGCCTTTACGAATAAACTTAAATGAGCTAGAGGTGATGTCGGGGTTGTCGTTCTTCATAGTTACTCAGGCAAAAAATCAGACAGCGCTTTGGTCAAAGTTCTGCTGCATTTGCGCTATTAGTTGATCTTTTTCAGTCCAGATTTGATCAATCCATTTCTGGAAACGTGCACGGTATTCAGCATCATCTTCATAATTGCCACCGAGTACCCAGTCAGGAATCTCAATTTTTCTTAAATTTACCGCAATTCGTGGCACTTCACCTAACCAAAATTCACCATAACCCGGAATACCGTCCGGATAAACGATGGTCATATCGACCAGCGCATCAATTTTATCGCCGAGAATACTCAGCGCCAAAGCCAGACCACCGGCCTTAGGTTTAAGTAAGTATTTGTAAGGAGACTGCTGCTGATCATGCTTGTCTTGGGTAAAACGCGTGCCTTCCAGATAATTTAACAGGGTAAAGGGCTGACTGATCAGCTGCTCACAGGCTTTACGTGCTTCTTCCATATCGCGGTATTTTAGCGCAGGATTTTTAGCAATCTGTTCCTTGCTATGCCGTTTCATCATCGGAAAACCTAAAATTTTAAAGGCTTGACCGACAAAAGGAATAAAAATAAGTTCCCATTTTGTAAAAAAACGCGTCAGCGGCATACGGGTCAAGCCGAAGTACTGATTGACGGTGGTATCGACCCAGCTTTGATGATTACAGGTCATCAAATAACGGCCCTGCATATTTAAATCAAGTGATTCATCTACTGTTATTTGCCATTCGGTATTGTTGAGCACATTGTCAATCAGCCAATTATTGACGCCTAACCAGCTGTTGGTAATCTTGATATTGGTTTCATCAACTTTTGCAGATTTTTTAAAAAACTTGGTAAAACCCAGTGCCAGAACCGGAGGGCCATGAAAAAAAGTACTGCCTGTCATCACTGAGGTGACAGCCAAGCCACGTGTAAGTTTTTTTAAAGTTGCTTGTTTATTGCTATTCGATGACATATCAAAACAGTCCCCAGAGATTAATCGCTTAAATTTCTTCATATTTTGAATAATATAATGAGAGTGAGGTAAATAAAAAAGCCTAAAGGCCTAACTATGAAGATATTGTGATGAAGTCCATTGTTTTAGTTACATATAAACATTACAAAATATTGCGAAACGATTTATTATTAACAAAAATTCAATGGTTATCCCGTTCAATTTAAATCATTATTTCGCTTATACAACAAAGCATACAATAAGGAGTCATGCGATGCGTGCACTAGTAATTTCAGCAGCTGTAGCAGGGGCCGTAGCACTTACAGGTTGTCAATCAACTGGTAATAACCTCGGTGGTGTGGAATATGATAAAGCTGCTTTAGGTACTTTAATTGGTGCTGCAGCAGGTTACGGTGTTTCTAAAAGTAATGCGAATACCAGCCGTCAAAACAACCGTGCAGCAGCGATTGGTGCTGTTGTTGGTGGTGCAGCGGGTGTGTATCTTGATAACAAAGAGAAAAAATTACGTCAAGCAACAGCCGGAACTGGCGTAGATGTTAACCGTAATGCAGATGGTTCGATTAACCTTGTAATGCCAGGTAGCATTACATTTGATACCAACAAATCGAACATCAAACCAAACTTCTATGGCACTTTGAACAAAGTGGCTCAAGTATTAACCGAAGATAACAACAGCGGTATTTTGGTCACTGGCTATACAGACAGTACCGGTAATGACTCAATCAACATCCCGTTGTCTCAAGCACGTGCCAACTCTGTAGCAACTTATTTATCAGGTCAAGGTGTTTCACGTACACGTATTAATGCTCAAGGTTTAGGTTCAGCCAACCCGATCGCAGACAATACAACTGCGGCGGGTAAAGAACAAAACCGTCGTGTAGAAATCGCGGTATATGCTGTTCAATAATCTTTAAACGCATATAAAAAAACCACCTTCGGGTGGTTTTTTTATATCTGAACATTGACCTGATTAATCGTATTTTAAATTAGGCAACTGAGGCAGAGATGACTATAATCGGAGCCGAATCTAGAAGAGGAAGCCATATGTCACTCGCCAGTCAGTTAAATGACAAGCAACTTGAAGCCATGAAATACACTCAAGGACCCTTGTTAGTACTTGCAGGAGCGGGTTCAGGCAAGACTTCAGTGATCACGCGAAAAATCGCATATCTTGTCAAGCATTGCGGGATTCCTGCGCATCGTATTACTGCAATGACCTTTACCAACAAAGCGGCACGTGAGATGAAAGAGCGTGTCAGCAAATTGTTAACCCGTGAAGAAAGTAAAGGCGTTTCAGTTTCGACTTTCCATACCTTTGGCCTGAATATGCTGCGTCTGGAGCTGAAACATACCCCCCTTAAAAATAATTTTTCGATTCTGGATGCTGACGACTGCAAACGTATTCTGATGGATTTGATGCATCGTGACAATTTATCCGGTGCAGAAAGCAAAGAACTGATTGCCAAAGCCATGAAAATGATCTCGGACTGGAAAAATGATCTGATTCCACCCGAGCAGGCGCATACCACTTGTGAAACTGCCGAAGATGTCCAGTTTGCGCATTTATATCAGCTTTATGAACGTAATCTGCGTGCCTATAATGCCGTAGATTTTGATGACCTGATCGTGATGCCGACACGTCTGCTACAGGAAAATGCCGAAGTACGGGATAAATGGCAAAACCGGGTGCGTTATTTGCTGGTCGATGAATATCAGGACACCAACACTGCACAGTATATTCTGGTGAAATTGCTGGTTGGCGTAATGGGGCAGTTCACCGCCGTAGGCGATGATGACCAGTCCATCTATGCTTGGCGTGGCGCCAAACCGGAAAATATGGCCTTGCTGCAACAAGATTTCCCGAATTTAAAAGTGATTAAACTGGAACAGAACTATCGTTCGACCAGTCGTATTCTTAAAGCAGCCAACACCGTGATTGGCAATAACCCGCATATTTTTGATAAAAAACTCTGGTCAGACAAAGGCCATGGTGAAGTGATCCGGGTGATTACTTGCCGTAATGATGATGATGAAGCAGAACGCGTGGTCAAAGACCTGATCACGCATAAATTGATGAATGGGAAAAGCTGGAAAGATTATGCGGTATTATATCGCGGCAATTTTCAGGCGCGTATTTTAGAAACCCATCTCCGTCAGATGCAGATTCCGTATAAATTGTCTGGCGGTCAATCTTTTTTCGCGCGTGCCGAAATCAAGGACATGATGAGTTATTTACGCCTGATCATTAACCCTGAAGATGACAGCGCTTTCCTACGGATTATCAATACGCCAAAACGTGCCATTGGGCCGGTGACACTGGAAAAACTGGGTCTCTTTGCTCAGGAAAATAACCTGTCACTGCTGGCTGCGGCAGCGGATCAGCGTTTGACCATGGCGATTCCGAAAAAGGCCACCACACAGTTGGCAGAGTTTGCCGACTTCATTGAGGGCTTTACCCGCAATTTACTTGATGATGATGAACCGGTACCGATCATCCGTCAGATGATGATTGAAGCAGGTTATATCGATTACATCAAGGAAACTGCAGCCACGCCGGCACAGGAAAAAACCAAGCTCGACAATATTGAAGTGCTTTACAGCAGCATCCAAAGCCTGATTAACCGCGCTGAAGATGTCGATGAAAAAAATATTGAAAGCGTGATTCGTAAAATGGTGCTGCTGGATATGCTGGAGCAGCAACAGGAAGAAGAAGATACTGACAAAGTCAACTTGTTAACCTTACATGCTTCTAAGGGGCTTGAGTTCCCTTATGTCTATCTGATCGGGCTGGAAGAAGAAATTCTGCCGCATAAGAACTCGATTGCTGCGGAGACGGTTGAAGAGGAACGTCGCCTGATGTATGTCGGGATTACCCGTGCACGTCAGGGTCTGACCATTACCTTGGCCGAACAGCGCAAGGCTGGCGGACAGATGAAGCAAATGACTCCAAGCCGTTTTCTGGATGAATTACCGGAAGATGAACTGGAATGGTTAGGTCGCAAGAAAAAGCTGGCGGGTAATATCGATCCGAAATTACAGGCGCAGCATTATCTGGATAATTTGCGCAATCTTATCAAACGATAAACTTCAACGCTTATACATATTTTAAATGCAACAACAGGAATGAACACATGAAAGTTCAGGTGAAAGTCCTTGACTCGCGTCTCGGTCAGGAATGGCCATTACCGACTTATGCCACCACAGGTTCAGCAGGATTGGACTTGCGTGCCTGCGTCCATGAAACGACAGTGATTGAACCGGGTCAAACCGTTTTAGTGAAAACAGGCTTGGCGATTTATATCGAAGATCCTGCTTTTGCAGGTCTGATTTTGCCACGTTCAGGTTTAGGTCATAAGCACGGGATTGTGCTGGGTAATCTGGTAGGTCTCATCGATTCAGATTATCAGGGTGAATTGATGGTATCGGTCTGGAACCGTAGTCAGACTGCTTTCAGTCTGGAGCCGGGTGAACGTTTGGCGCAATATGTGCTGGTGCCGGTAGTACAAGCTGAATTTGATCTGGTCAGTGAATTTGAAGCCACTGAGCGTGGTGCTGGTGGTTTTGGCCATACCGGTAAAAACTAAAGAGAAGATGACCTGCAAACAATGAATGGATGTAGGTCATTTCTTAAATGGAACAAGTAAATCCTAAACATAATGTGACGCTTAAAATGGAGTTAAAAATAAAAATTTATTTTCTATATAAATAGAGTTATTCAAAATTGAAATTTATATCTTTATTTTAATTTTAGCCGGGGAAATTAAAAATAAATATAATTAAATAAGGACTATTTCATCACAGAAATTTTCTGATTATTCAGTTAACGGTAATATTTTTATAATTGATTGTTACATTGAAATGGTTTAAAAGTAGCGGGTCTTAAAACAAAAACAAATGTTTAAAGTCATGATGATGAAATAAGTCATTTTATATCTCCTTATATTTAGTGAAAAGAACAGTTTTATGGGATCTATGAATCATCTATTCCCTATGCACATTTTTCGAGCCTATGACATACGCGGTAAAGTCAGTGTACTGGGTGCTGGGATTATCGATGCAATTGCTCACGGTTTAGCACAGCAATATCAGGCTGCGCGACAGACACGTGTCGCAATTGGCTATGATGCACGGCTTAGCAGTCCGGCTTTTGCAGAAACCATTCGCCGTATTTTTCAAGCTTATTCGATTGAAGCCACCATTGTCGGTTGTTGTTCCAGTCCGATGCTGTATTTCACCGCACGGCAATTTGATGGCAATGGCATCATGGTCACGGCCAGTCACAATCCCAAAGAAGATAATGGTATTAAATGGATTGTCTCTGGTGAGCCGCCTTGCCCAGAGATGATCCAGCAGGTGGCTCATCTGGCCAAACCACATTATAGCAATCAGCAGCTTTGCCTAGACGAACAGACTCATCAAGTTATTCCAGAATTTTGTCTAAAATATCAGCATGGTATATTAAAAGATATCCAGTTGAAGCGCTCATTTAAAGTGGTTCTGGATGGTCTGAATGGTTCAGCCGGGCGCTGTGCCAATCTGGTGCTTCAAAAAATGGGTTGTGCGGTGATGGCTTTGCGTTGTGATGCCAATGGGCATTTTCCAGACCATGCACCAGATCCTTCGCAAGACAAACATCTGGAGACTTTACGCCAAAGCATCATGCAACAGCAGGCTGATCTGGGCATTGCCCTGGATGGCGATGGCGATCGCGTGGTCTTGATTGATGCACAGGGCCAGATTATCACGGCGGATCAGTTACTGTGCCTGTTTGCCGAAATTTGCCTCACTGACTCAGCACCACGCAAGTTTGTTTATGATGTCAAATGTTCAACCCTGGTGCGAGACACCGTGCAACGTTTGGGCGGTGAGCCGGTGATGATTCGTACCGGAAGCTCATTTCTGAGAACTTATCTGGCACAATCTCAGCAGCAGGCGATTTTTGGTGGAGAATATGCCGGGCATTATGTCTTTAATGATGGCCGTGGCTGGGGCTATGATGATGGACTCTATGCAGCGCTCAGAGTCATGGAATATCTGGATCAAACTGGTCAAAGTCTTGCACAAGCTTTAGCGGCTTATCCGAAACGGCATGGGACCGAAGATCTTTATATTGCAACGCATCATGTGCATCCGGTTGAACTTTTAGACTTTGTTGAACAGCAATCTGAAAGAATTCGTGCGCAAATCAGTAAAATTGATGGGATACGTCTTGATTTTGAGGATGGTTTTGGCATCATTCGAGCATCCAATACAGGTGAGTATTTCACAGTGCGCTTTGATGCCAATGATGCTCAGGGCCTGAATGAAATTCGTCAGCTGTTTGTAGCCATGTTGCGTGACCGTTATCCACAGATCGCTCAAGATATTTTAGATGCTCAATAAGGAGAGGCGAATGCCAAATCAACAAACAGGCATCGACAAAGCACAGATTTTGACAGAAGCTTTGCCGTATATTCAACGCTTTGCGGGTAAAACCCTGGTAGTAAAATACGGCGGTAATGCGATGACCGATCCTGAGCTGGAAAGTTCATTTGCACGTGATATCGTATTATTAAAAACGGTTGGTATTAATCCGATTGTGGTGCATGGTGGGGGGCCACAAGTCGATTCCATGCTGAAACAGTTGGGCCGTGAATCAGACCGTATCGACGGGATGCGCGTGACTGATCCTGCCACGATGGAAGTCGTGGAAATGGTACTTGGCGGTAGTGTCAATAAATCGATTGTGAACCTGATCAACCAGCATGGTGGTCGTGCCATTGGCTTGACCGGTAAAGACGGCAACCTGATTCGTGCACAAAAACTGCTGATGGAAAAAGTGGCTGAAGATGGTTCGGTTCAGCAAATTGATTTGGGTCTGGTCGGTGAAGTCGTTGGCGTAAAAACCGATGTGCTGGAAATGTTCACCAACAGCGATTTCATTCCCGTGATTGCACCGCTGGGCGTGGATGAAGAAGGCAATACCTATAACATCAATGCAGACTTGGTGGCAGGTAAAGTCGCAGAAGCCCTAGGTGCAGAGAAGCTGATTCTGCTGACCAATATTACAGGTGTTCTGGATGAAAATAAAAACCTGCTGACGGGTTTAAGCACTCAGGAAGTTGACCGTCTGATTGAAACAGGCGTGATCTATGGTGGCATGATTCCTAAAGTCGGCTGTGCACTGGATGCGGTCAAAGGCGGCGTAGTGAGCGCGCATATTGTAGATGGTCGTGTGCCACATGCCAGCTTATTGGAAATTTTTACCGATCATGGCGTTGGTACACTGATTACCAACCGTGCCCATCCACCTCGTCCATAAGTTGTTTTTTTGCGGAAAAGAGCCTCAATTGAGGCTCTTTTTTATCTCTATTTATAACTGATAGCTATTTGAAATGACTCGGGTAGTCATGCACAATAAGCATCTAAGAAAATAGAAAGCTGAAACCAGACCATGTGCCAACTGCTCGGAATGAATTGTGCCACCCCGACGGATATTACCTTTTCATTTCGTGGGTTTTCCCAGCGGGCCGGAATTACCTCGGATCATGCCGACGGTTTTGGAATTGCTTTTTTTGAGGATAAAGCCTGTCGCCTATTTGTCGATAACCAGTCTGCGGTTGAATCTCCGATTGCCGAGCTGGTGCGTAACTATCCGATCAAATCCCGTAATGTGATTGCGCACATCCGTAAAGCCACCCAAGGCAAAATCAATCTGGAAAATTCGCATCCATTTAGCCGCGAACTGTGGGGCCGGCAGTGGATTTTTGCCCATAATGGCGATTTGCATGAGTATTTTCCGGTGCTGAGTGGCCGTTTTACCCCAGTCGGCAATACTGATAGTGAGCGCGCTTTTTGCTATTTGCTCGATCAGCTGGTCAAACGCTTTGGTTATGATGAACCAAGTCTGGATCAGGTCTTTGATCTGCTAACCGAAATTTCGCCTACGATTGCGGAACATGGTACCTTTAATTTCTGCCTTTCCAATGGTCAGGCACTGTTTAGCTATGCCATTACCAAGTTGCATTGGCTGGTGCGTGAATACCCGTTTAGACCGGCACAACTCATTGATATTGATGTTGAAGTCGATTTCAGTCAGGTCACCACGCCTAAGGACAGGGTAGCCGTCATTACTACCGAGCCATTGACGCAAAATGAAGAATGGACCTCTTTTCAGCCTGGCGAAATGATTCTGTTTAAAGATGGGGCCAAGCATCGTTCGCAGCTGACTCAAGTGGAGCGGTTAGAGCGGGAACGTCTTGATCCCTCCTTAAAACGTGTAACCAAAGCAGATTTATATTAAAAGCAGAGTCTTTATTTAAAAAAAGCAGGAATAAATTCCCGCTTTTTTAATATTTTCTTATTTAAATAAAATAGAAATAATAATATTAAAAATAGTAGATTGATTAAAAAATATCTGATTCTTATACTCGGGTTTAAAATATATATCAAATAAAAACAAGGAGTTGATCTATTTTTGCCAAATAAGGAAGAAAGCCGACTAATTTACTTCATTTTTATTTAAATCAATACGTTATATGATGATTTTTATGTGGTAAGTCCTTAATAATAGTTATAGGTGATCGTAATGAAAATGAAATGGGTTCCAGACTATAATACTGGTATCGATGTGATTGACGATCAGCACAAACGAATTCTCGATTATATCAATGAAATTGATGGAATTGATGCAAGTACCGAACGTGCCCGTATTAAACAGATTCTCGACAATATTATCGATTATACCCAGTCGCATTTTACCTTTGAAGAATCTCTTCAGGAAGAAGCCGGCTATAAATATCGGGTTCCACATAAACGTGTGCATGATCTGTTTATCAAGAAAATTGAATCGTATCGTGACCGTTTTGAACTGGGGCAGTCAATTGAAAATGAACTGCATGAAGTATTATCAAAATGGCTAATCAATCATATTCAGCACGATGACGCTGATTATGTTGGGGCTGTAAAAGAAAATATGATGGGCATTATCAAAGAAAAAGAAAAGAAAACCGGTAAAAACTGGTTCGCCCGTTTCTTTTCATAATAAAAGATAGAATGAGATAACAAGAATTATAATTTAATTATAATTTTGCGCAGCAAATCACTGTCATGGTGGTTTGCTTTTTGTTTTTGATTTTCACCGCTTCACAAGGCAAAATAGCGCTAGATTTTTATAGGAATGCATCATGCAGGACAATGCTATGTCAAAATGGTTATCACCGCTGATGGCTTTCTGTTTATCGTTTATTATCATCGCGACGCTCGCACCGATAACGGGTATACAGATTGATCGTCAGCTGGATTTCTGGATGCTCTGGTTAGCCACTATGCTGATTCTGGCGCTTCCCATCTGCTACTTGGAAATTGCTTTGGCCAAGCGCTCTAAAACAACGGCATTACAGGCACTGTCAACGCTGACCCGTGAAGCAGATGCCTCACAAAAATGGCGTATAGTCGGCTGGCTCAGTGTGATCTTTATTCCTTTTCTGGCCGGTGCCATGCTGAACAATGCCAGCAATGTTCTGGCGCTTGCTGCTCTTGATCTTGCACCGAATCTTTTGTTTATAGGTCTGGTAATTGCCGCTCTGGTCTTGTCACTGCTGCCGCGTCAAATTTTGTTAGTCATTACGGCGATTGGCGTACTGGCATCTCTGATCTTGGCAAATGTGATGGGAACTGCGCTACCTGCATGGCAAGTCACGCCAGTTGAATTCTCGGAATGGGGCAATGCCACCGTATTGGCACTGGTTGCAAGTGGCCTAGGCATGGGCTTGTACTGGCAGTCTAGCCTGAGTGCTGTACAACAGCAGGATGTCGCCAGCAAGACGGTCTTGCCGATCTGGATCGCACAATTGCTTGCTGTGATTGTATTTGCCTTCTTTGCTGTACAAGCACAAATCCCTGCATTTACGTTGGTGGCCGCGATTGTAGCGACTGCTGCATTCATCCTGCAGATGGCACGAGAGCAGTTACAGCAACGTCAGCTTCACCCTGCGATTCAATGGGCGATTATGGCTGTCGTCACCCTGATCTGGGCCATTCCAAATGTGACACCAATGTTCAACGTAGTCTTACTGCTTTGGGGCTTATTGATTTGTTTGATTTATGCGCTCTTTGCGGGCTGGATCATGAAGATCAGCCATTTACGTAAATCAATGAATTTTAGCTCTGAAGGGTTCTATAACCTGTGGCGTATTGCTGTCCGTGTGGTATTGCCTGTTTCGATTATCGTGGCGATGGTCGCTGTTCTAGGACAACTGTTCTGATGAATAATGCACTGATCTGGGTGGTCTACGCGACTCCGGAGCAACAGTTTCATCTGGCTGTGCCATTTCAGCCCGGCATGACAGCATTGGATGCCATCCAGCAAAGTGGCATAGCAGAGCAGGTTACCCTACCTGAACCCTTGTCTTTGGGCATCTTTGGTGTACGCTTGCAAGATCATCAGCAGCCACTTGCAGCAGGTGATCGAGTCGAAATTTACCGAGCACTGACTATCAATCCTAAAGATATCCGACGTAAACGTGCCGAGAAAAATCCGGTGGGTCGTTATGCCAGAGGCAATCTTTTAAGAAAGCTGAAACCATCTTCCGAATAGAAAGCGGCTTGAATGAGCATTAGTTTCAATGATCTGCTCAATCAATCGACTTAATCAAAAAAGCCCCTGATGATTCAGGGGCTTTTTCATGAGAAAGCGACTATAGTGGAGGCGCATTTAAAATTGCTTCTTTTGAACCTGGTAAGCCGGGTTGAGATTCTGGAATGGTTTCCAGACCTTCAACACGTTCCACGATACCAGACTGGTTAAAGTAAATTTTCAAATGCTGGCCTTGGGCTGCCGGGATCTTGGCTTTTTTAGCGTAGGTTCCTGGGGTATAGTTATAGATGTAGTCCCAGCGTAAAGGATTCAGCGGATCGCTTACCGTTGGACTGCCCAGTAAGAAACGCACCTGTTGATGGCTCATTCCCACTTGAATTTTAGCGGCTTGAGCTTGGGTTAAAGGGGTTCCTTGTGGAATATCTACTTTATAAACACCTAATGTCGAACAGCCGACGAGCAAGGAAGTGACGAATAACGTCAACATGATTTTTTGCATTTTGCTAAACTATCCCAAATTAATTATGATGCATTTGATCCAAGGATAGATCATACTGCATCTAAAGTTTGTTGCATATTCCAACTTTGATTTTGTTGAGAGACCTTTTTACATGACTATTTCAAACCAAGATTTACGAAAAGCTGGACTGAAAGTTACCCTTCCACGAATTAAAATATTAGAATTACTAGAAAATTCAAGACAACATCATTTAAGTGCGGAAGATATTTACAAGACTTTACTCGATCAGGGTGAAGATGTAGGTTTAGCAACTGTGTATCGTGTGTTAACACAGTTTGAAGCCGCGGGTATTATTGAGCGTCATAATTTTGAAAACAATCATTCCGTTTTCGAGATCATGCAGGAAGATCACCACGATCACCTGGTCTGTTTGAATTGCAGCAAAGTCGTTGAATTCATCAATGATACGATTGAAAAAGAGCAGCATGATGTTGCTGAAAAATTTGGTTTTGAATTAACCGGTCACTCTCTGAATCTGTATGGCTACTGCGATGCGCCGGCCTGTCAGGAAGTGTTTCGTAAAAAATAATTTGCGCTCCGGTTGAAACAAAAAAAACAGGCTTCGATTGAAGCCTGTTTTTTTATGTGTTCAATCTGATCAGGACTGGCCATCAAAGGTGATATTGGAATGTGCACGTAATAAATGACTGCCGCCTTCTTCTGCCAGTTTGATTTGCAGACGTAAGTCATTGGGTGAATCCGCATGTTTCAGCGCATCTTTATAGCTGATCTGCTTGGCCTTATACAGGTCATACAGTGCCTGGTCGAAGGTTTGCATGCCCAGTTCACGGGAACGCTTCATCAGGTCCTTGATCTCATGCACATCACCTTTACGGATCAGGTCAGCAATCAGGGGGGAGTTAATCAGAATCTCAATCGCGGCACGACGACCATTGCCATCGATGGTTGGGATCAGTTGCTGTGCCACAATGGCTTTCATGTTCAGTGACAAGTCCATGAACAGCTGGTTATGCCGGTCTGCTTCAAAGAAATGAATGATCCGGTCAATGGCCTGGTTGGCGTTGTTGGCATGCAGGGTCGCAAAGACCAGATGACCAGTTTCGGCAAAGGCAATCGCATAATCCATGGTTTCACGCGAACGAATCTCACCAATCAGAATCACGTCCGGCGCCTGACGTAAGGTGTTTTTCAGGGCAATTTCAAAGGAATCGGTATCAATCCCGACTTCACGCTGGGTGATGATACAGCCTTTATGCTGGTGAATGAATTCAATCGGATCTTCAATGGTAATGATATGACCTTTGGAATTTTCATTGCGATAACCGACCAGCGAGGCCAGCGAAGTTGATTTACCGGTACCGGTTGCCCCGACAAAAATAATGATGCCGCGTTTGGTCATCGCCAGTTCTTTTAGAATCGGCGGTAATTTGAGTTCATCCATGGTCGGAATCACGGTTTCAATCCGACGCAAAACCATACCCGGCTGATCACGCTGCTGAAAGGCACTGACACGGAAGCGGGCACTTTTATCCGGTGTACTGATGGCAAAGTTACATTCACGCGTGTCTGCAAATTCTTTACGCTGCTTGTCGCTCATGATGGAGTGAAGCAGTTGCCCCACTGCCGCGCCGGGTAATTTTATCGAACCAATCGGTAAAATCTGCCCATTAATTTTGATTGAAGGTTCGACATCGGCTGTAATGAACAGATCCGATGCTTTTTTCTCCACCATATAATCGAGTAAGCCGTTAAAATCCATGTATAAAAACCCCAATACAATTAATTTTTCTTATAAGAATGCTTCTGGCTGTTTGGCTGCAGTACGTGCCACTTGCGGGCTGATGAGACCTTTAGATACCAGGGTTTTCAGGGTCTGATCCAGTGTGGTCATGCCATAGTTGGCACCGGTCTGAATCGCAGAATACATTTGTGCGACTTTATTTTCACGAATCAGGTTACGGATTGCAGGAATACCAATCATGATCTCATGTGCCGCAACACGTCCGCCGCCATTTTTCTTCAGCAAGGCCTGTGAAACCACAGCCTGCAATGATTCCGATAACATGGCACGAACCATATCTTTTTCTTCGGCAGGAAATACGTCAATCACACGGTCAATGGTTTTGGCCGCAGAGGTGGTATGCAGGGTGCCAAACACCAGGTGACCAGTTTCTGCCGCAGTTAAGGCCAGACGGATGGTTTCAAGGTCACGCATCTCACCAACCAGAATAATATCCGGGTCTTCACGCAGTGCGGAACGCAGGGCTTCATTAAAGCCGTGCGTATCACGATGCACTTCACGCTGGTTGATCAGGCATTTCTTGGATTGATGCACAAATTCGATTGGATCTTCGACGGTCAGAATATGGTCATAGCGGTTGTCGTTAATATAATCCAGCATCGCCGCCAAGGTGGTTGATTTACCCGAACCGGTTGGCCCTGTGACCAGTACCAGACCACGCGGATATTCACAGATATCTTTAAAAATCTGTCCCATGCCCAGATCTTCAAGGGTCAGAACTTTGGATGGAATGGTACGGAATACTGCACCGGCACCACGGTTCTGGTTAAATGCGTTGACACGGAAACGGGCCACACCGGGTACTTCAAAAGAAAAGTCAGTTTCCAGATTTTCTTCAAAATCACGGCGCTGTTTATCGTTCATGATGTCATAAACAAGTTTATGTACTTCTTTATGTTCTAATGCTGGCAGGTTGATACGACGAACTTCCCCATCGACACGAATCATTGGCGGTAAGCCTGCAGACAAGTGTAAATCCGACGCACCATTTTTAGCAGAAAATGCCAACAATTCTGTGATATCCATAAGGTCCCCGAGTTCATTAAAATGTTAATTATTTTGATAGAATAATAAGGCTTTCCCACAGCTTAACCAACCCTTAGTTTATGGGCAAGGGAAAAAAAGATGAATGAAATGAGAACCCCATCAATGAATATGTTGCAACAGTCACGAAATCAGGTTTTAGCGCAAATTGAAACAGCCTGTGCTCAGGCCGGTCGTGAGCCAGATTCGGTGCAACTGCTGGCCGTTTCCAAGACCCAGCCGAGTGCAGTACTGGCTGATATGTATCAGGCGGGACAACGTGCCTTTGGCGAAAACTATTTGCAGGAAGCGCTAGAGAAAATTACGGCTCTAAAAGACTTGGAAATTGAATGGCATTTTATTGGCCATGTACAGCGTAACAAGACCAAGCATCTGGCAGAAAATTTTGCCTGGGTGCATGGGGTGGATCGTTTGATTATTGCCGAGCGTTTATCCAATCAGCGTAGAGAAGATCAGCTCGCGCTGAATATCTGTCTTCAGGTCAATATTGATGCTCAGGATACGAAAGATGGTTGCCAACCGGAAGAAGTTACTGATTTAGTTAGACAAATCAGCCAACTGCCAAATGTGCGCTTACGTGGCTTGATGGTGATTCCAGCGCAGGGGAATCCTCAAGCTTTCATCGAGGCTAAAGCTTTATTTGATAGGGTGAAAGCTCAGCATGCGCATCCTGAAGATTGGGATACCTTAAGTATGGGCATGTCGGCCGATATGCAGGCTGCAATTGCTGCCGGTTCCAGCATGGTGCGTGTCGGCACGGCATTATTTGGTGCACGTCCTCAAAAGGATTAACAGGCGTTGTCGGGTTATTTTGAAAAAGTATGATTAAGCGTTATTCGATAACGCTTTTTTTCTTTGTGGCTCCAGCCATTTTGCCATGAGCCAGGCAAAGACAATCAGGCTGCCCATACTGCCGAGCAAGGCTAAAACAGCGCCGCCCAGACCATAAGCCAAGGTTGCCGGAACACAGCCCAGAATAAACAGCAGCAAAGGGAAATGGGTTACATACAAGGTATAGGAAAAATCAGCGGATTGTACCCAGACCGGATTGTAGTGACTGCGCTGCTGCTGGAGTTGTACCAGCCAGCAGCTAAATGCTAGGCCGATACAGAAATTAAAGAGAGTAAAATTTGCAGCGCGATATTGTCGGGCTTGATCGACGATATGAAACTGGTAAGCATCAATGCAGGCGATTAGAAATGCCAAGCCAAATAACCCCAGTTTAAGCACTTGTAACCGGTTTAGAAAATGTCGCTGGATATGACGAAATGAACAGGCAAAGGCCATCAGCCAGACCAGAAAATAAATAAAAAACTGAATATTCAGGATGGATAAAACGATTAAAACACTAAAAAAGCCGATTTTGGCTATTTCTGAATCTTTGAAAAAAGGCAGAAATCCGGCCAAGACATAGAACCAGACTTCATAACTCAGGCTCCAGAGCGGGGCATTGGCTGAAACTGTAGGCGTGATGAAGCCATTCAAAAACAGCAGAGCGCCAATAAAATCACCTGAATCGAGACCATAGTCAGACCGGATCATCATGCCAAAACTGTTTTGAAAGGCATGGCTTTGAGTGGCAAAGAGTAGTGGTGCCAACAGATACAACAACAGGCTCAGAGCCATGGCAAACAGAAAGGGTGGCAAAATCCTGCGATAACGCTGTTGGGTATAACGGCGCAGATTGAACTGACCATGCTGATGAATATTGTGCTGGATCGAATAGCCAATCAGATAACCACTCAGAACAAAGAAAATCATGACCGCGGCCTGACCAAGCAGGCGCACCCATGAATACAGGCTGAGGTCAAAAGGGGCGATAAAGGCCTGAAAGCAATGCGTGAACAGTACAACAATGGCACTGATGCCCCGTAGGCTCTCGAGCTGTAAGCTGAAATAGGGCGAGAGCTTGTCTGGGGCAGGGTGCATCATTGTCAACCTATAATCTGAATGGTACTGGCGCCAGCACCGACTGGCTTGACCTGAATCTGTACTGGAATCCGTTCATGCATTTCCTGCACATGCGAGATTAAGACCACTTTACGACCCTGACTTTGTAAATGATCCAGTGCATTCATCACCATATGTAATGAGGCTGGATCTAAAGTACCAAAGCCTTCATCAATAAATAGCGATTCCAGTTTCATCGAACCGGAAGCCATATTGGCAATCGCCAGTGCCAAGGCCAGAGAAACCAGAAAGGTTTCTCCGCCAGATAAAGACAAGACCGGACGTACTTCGCTGTTCATGTCCAGATCAATAATCGCCAGACTCAGGCTGTCTGGAATACGGTGCAACTGATAGCGCGGTGCCAGCGGTTGCAGTTGTTGGTTGGCGTATTCCACCAAGATATCCAGATGATGTTCCTGAGCAATTTTCTGGAACTTGGTACCTTCCTTATGTCCGATTAAATCGTAGATACGGCCCCAGCGATATTCTTCGGCTTTGACCTGTTCAATCTGTTGCTGATATTTGGCATAGGTATTTTGATTATTGGCATTCATACGCAGTTTGGTATCAATCTCATTGAAGCTGTTTTGTTGCTCGGTTTTTTCCTGTGCCAAACTATTTAAATGTGCTTCCACTTCCTCAAAAGCAAGTTCAGGCTGTTGCTGGAGATGCTTCTGGTATTGATCTTCCAGCGTTTGCCAGGCAATTTTGGCATTTTCCAGTGCTTGATGTTGTGCCTGTAATTGCTGCCGGATTTGCTGATGTTCACTCAGACCAATGGTCAGACATTGTTGGATCAGTTCCGCATTAAAATGTCGATGCAGATTTTGCCATGTACGGATGGCCTGATCAGATTGTGCCTGCTGTTGAGTTAGCTGTTGCATTTGGGTCAGCAAAGCCTGTTGTTTAAGTAAAGCCTGATGCAAAGCTTGCTCATGCTGTTCATATACCTGGCGTTGTGCTTGAAGCTGGCTATTAAGCGCTTTTAACTGGGTATCCAGTTGCTGTCGCCATTCTGCTGCCAGCTTATAGGTCTGACCGGCATGTTGTTCGGTCAGCTGATTGAGTTGCTGACGTAAGTCTTTGCCTTGTTCAAGCAAATAATGGGTCTCGGCCTGTATTTGCGTATGCCGCTGCTCATGCATCTGTAGTTGCTGTTGAGCCTGATTCAGTTGCTGCTTGAAACCTTGTAGCTCCTGTTCCGCAGTTTTGACTTGATTGACAAGATGTAATCGCTGCTGCAAATGTTGTTGCAGCTGGGTACAGGCAGCAGGCGCATTCTTGTGCCAAGCGAGCTGCTGTGCTTCGGGCAGTACTGTAAGAACTGGCTCAATCAGTTGATCCAGTTGCAGCATTTTTTGCAGACTCAGTTGCAAGCTGTCGAGTTGCTGTTGCTGTTGTCGCCAGTTTTGCCAAGTCTGTTGCAGGATTTTGAACTGTTCGTTTGCCTGAGTGTGTTGCTGTTGCCACTGGCCAAGCTGTGTTTGCAGGGGATGGAGCAACTGGGCTGAATGATCAGGATTGGCTGGCTCAAGTCCTAACTCTTTTAAGTTTTGTTGTAATGTCTGGTGCTGTTCATTCAGTATCCGTTCAATGTGGATTAAACGCTGTTGTTTTTGCTCAAGGAGCATCTTGATTTTGGATTGTTGAATCTGGGTTGCTTTTAAATCATCTTTAAGCTGATTCAGTTGTTGTTGTGCCTGTTGCAGCTGTTGATCTTGCAGCTGGTTTAGCGCTGTGTCTAATAATGCTTGATGTTGGACAAACGGATGCTGTTGGCTGCCACAGACCATACAGGCTTCATCAGGTTTGAGCTGCGCGCGCAGTTCCTGCACGCTTTGGGTTTGCAGCAGGCGCTGTTGCTGCAGCATATTTTGTAGTTGTTCAAATTCCTGTTCGGTGTTGCTGACTATTTGCTGCAGTTGAATTTCCGTATGTTCAAGCTGGGTTAATTCTGTCTGTGCATGCGCTACGTCTTGTTTGAGTTGCTGTTGTTCGGCTTCCTGTTCCGCTAGACGTGCCACGTGCTGGATCAAGCCTTCCAGTTTAAGCAGTTGAGTCGTGCTCTGTTGCTGTACAGTCTGCTGCTGCTGAAGCTGTTGTTCCAATTGGGCTTGATTGCCAAATTGTTGCTGCAAACTTTCGATTTGTTGAGCCAGCTGCTGCCGGGAATGTTCCAGTTCAGTACGCGATTGAGAGAGTACTGCCGGCGCCTGTTGCTGCATCTGTTGATACAGCTTTTGATAGTCTTGCAGTCGTTGCAGTGTACTTTGTGGTTCCAGATCAAACACGGCAAGATCAGCCTGCTGTTCAAGTTGCGTCAGGCGTTGCTGTTGCTGCTCGGCAGCAGATGCGAGTTGCTGTTTCGATGATTCAATCTGTTGTTGCAAGGGTTGGATATACTGCTGTGCATAGTCCAATAAATCTGCTGATTTTTTCTTATAGTCATTGCCGACCAGATGCATCTCATGATCCAGTTTTAGACCTTGTTCCAGATGCGGCTGCATGGCATGCATATGTTGAACATGGGCTTGTTGCTGTTGCTGGATCTGAGCAAGTTGCGCAAATTCAGCATCACGTTGCTGTTGCACCTGTTGTAGCTGCTGTTCGAATGATTGTTGTTGTATCGCAAGCTGTTTTTGCTGCGTGAGCATTTGATTCTGCTGGATAAACTGTTCTCGAATGCCCTGAAACTCATCCAAATGAACCAGCAACTGCTTTTGTGCGGTCAGCTTCTGATCGGCATCCAGCTGTACATCGTAAATTTCTTTTTTGGCCTGAATTTCAGTATATAAAGCATGTTTCTGCCGATGCCATTTCAGGTCATTTTCTAGTAATTTTTCACTCTGGTTAAAATGCTCAAGTATCTGGTTGAAGGCAGTATGTTGCTGTTGAAGCTGAGTAATATCGTCTTCGGATAATAATTCCAGATGACCGAGCCAGTTTTCCAGTTCATGGCGCTTTTGTCGAACCTGACTATGCTTTTCCGCTGCTTTTTTACTGACCTCACTGAAAATCTGCGAATTGGTCAGATATTCCAGCAAGTCTGCACGTTCATGATCTTTGGCTTTTAAAAATGCGCCAACTTCCGACTGCGCCAGCAGTACCGCGCGGGTAAACTGTTCAAAGCTCAGGCCCAGCAGTTTTTCAATTAAGGGGGTAACTTCAGATATTTTTTGCGTTAGCGTCGTATCATCATCGATGCACTTGATAAAACGATCTACTTTTAGATTGCCATCGACTTTCTGACGTGCCCGGCGAATCTCCCAGCGTGCTGTATAGCGTTTGCTATCCAGGGCAATAAACTCCAGCTCGGCAAAACCATGCACGCAGCCACGGCGTAGAATATTCTTGGAGTCTTTAATCGAAACATCCTGACCACCGGCATCTTTCAGGCTGCCGGTCGCACCTTTTAGACGTGGAATTTCGTTATAGAGCGCCAGACACATGGCATCGAGCAGGGTCGATTTACCGGCTCCGGTTTTTCCAGTGATTGCAATCAGGCCGGCATGTGTTAAAGGGCTGGATTCAAAATCAATATGATGGGTGCCAGTGAGGGAGGCCAGGTTGTTGAGACTCAAACGTAAAATTTTCATGGCCGATCCTAGGCTTGTTGTTTCTGAGCAAGTTCGTGCTGGGCTTCAACCAGAAGTTGCTGAAAATCCTGTTGTACAGAATGATCATGTTCATAGCCCATTTTTTTCCAGATATTCAAAAACAGCGATTCCGGCGTCGGTGGTGCCAGATCAATTTTCGAATCTCCTTGCGTATGTTCGGCCTGTTGTTGATAAATCCGGCTGATGCGCAGCAAGCGGTAACGGTTGGCGGGTAAAGCCAGTTCAATTTGCTGGCGTAAATCGACTGGTGGCGGCGCATCGGTGGTGTATTCTATTTCCAGAAAATGTCGTGCCGACAGTTGTTCGATTTCTCCGGCAGGCAAGGCCTGAAGTTTAGCAATTAAATCTTCCAGCTTTTCCCGAATCCGGAACAGCTCGACGGTGCGTGGCACTTTTAGAACATCGTATTGAAAGCGCTGTTCCGGGCTTTGCTCAGGATCAATTCTGACCTCAACCACCTGATGTTGATAGTTGATTTCACTAAATGACAGCGGAATCGGTGAGCCACTATAACGGATATGCGGCTGACCAACTTTTTGTGGTTTATGCAGATGACCGAGTGCGACATAATCAATCACTTCATCAAACAGCGCCGTCGAGAGCGCTTCTTCATTACCGACAATAATTGGCCGTTCCGAGTCGGAAGTTTCGCCACCTTGCATATGTGCATGCGACATTAAAATCAGGGCTTGATGCGGCTGTTTACGGGCCTTGGCTTCGGCAATCAGTTGTTGATGCAGATAGCTAATCGCATTCTGGCTATTGCTGGTATGCTCATTCAGCCCGGTAATTTCGGCACTGCGTAAATAGGGCAGGGTCAGACACCAGGCGATGATATTTTTATCCTGATCATAAATCGGAATCAGCAAGCGATCCAGATTCAGGGTGTTTTCTGCGGTTCGGCCCACAATTCCCACAGCTTTGGCATTGAATTTAGACAGAAAAGGTTCAACCTGCTCAATCCGGTAACCGGAATCATGGTTGCCGGCAATCATCAAAGTCTGCATGTGCGGGGCCAGATTATGTGCATCGGCCAGAAACTGATACAGTTGCTTTTGCGCACTTGAGGCTGGATTGATCACATCAAAAATATCACCGGCAATCAACAAGGCATGCGGCTGTTTTGTTTTAATTTGATCGAGCAACCAAGTCAAAAACTGGGCATGTTCAAATTCACGGTCATGGTTATGGAAAAATTGCCCCAGATGCCAATCGGAAGTGTGAAGAAAATGAACTGCCATGTAGATGAACCCTGAAATGTCTGCCTTGCTACTATAGGAAAAAGCTGAGGGGAAAATCTACTTAAAAAAGATATTTCAGCGAATTGTTGCTGATGTCAGGCTGAATTTATTTTAATCAGTAGGCAAAATGGCAGGATAGTCATGTCTAAATCACCCAGTCTTGAACAGTCATGTAATTCATCAGGCTGAAAAATCGGAATTTTAAAAAATAAAAACCGACGATTCGAGTGATGTGAAATCGTCGGTCAAATTTGTGTTACATGAAGATTTTGGCTGCTATTCAAAATTTCCCTGTACACTGGACTTATTGCTTTAGCTCTAAGGTCAGCAAAAATTCGTGGATGCCAGTCCAAATTTTTGTACCTTGTACCCTATATAACGTCATCCTCTGGCCGATGGTTGACAATAAAATGAAAAAAAACCTGTTTTTTTTTATACTAGCTTGATGAATGTCACTGAGTGATTCCTATGTTGCCTTTAACCCGTTATTTTATCTGGTTTTTTATTATCTGCTTTATTTTTACCTGCATTTGCGGGGTGCTGGCAGCACTGATGCCAACGGGGATGGGCGCCGTACTGACGGTTGTTCCTTATCTGGTAGCCATGATCTGGATCTTATTTAAGTTTTTAAAACAGCAAAAACGTGCCCCAACGCAGTCGGAACGTAAAAAATTCACCTTGGGGTTTAGCCTGATCTATTGGGGCTATAACCTGCTATTTCTGTTACTTGGTATTCTGATTGCAACGCGCTCTAATCCAAATGCCTGGCAGGACTTTTTGCTATATCTACAACAGCCACAATTTATAAGTATTGTGCTGATCATGTTCTTGCTGATCGCGATTCCGTTGTATCTATTGACTTACTGGTTCTATGGCAAGCAGGCACAGCGTATGGCAGATCAAATGTTTGGCAATTCGCCGCAGGCCTGATAGGTAGGTGGCTTTATGACGATTGATCTTGATAAATTGATCGCATCAGGCAGGATACAAATTCACCACGACAAAGAGGGCATTGATTGAAAAACCCCAGAATAAGTTGCGTATAATTTAAATAGAAAAAATAACAGGGCTAAGAATGACTTATGGATAAACCTGTAGTGCTGGTGACCGGAGCGAGGGGTTTTATTGGCAGTCATCTGGTACGTTTTTTATTAGAACGTGATTATCGGGTGATTGGGCTGACCCGCCGCAAGAATCAATCTGAACCTCATCCAGATTTTCACTGGATTAACCAGCTGGATGAATTAAAACAGCCTCAGATTGATTATGTGATTAATCTGGCTGGCGAAAGCATCGGTCAGGGACGCTGGACAGCAGCGCGTAAAAAGAAATTGCTGGATAGCCGTTTAGACACCACCAAACAGTTATTTGACTATTTAGAAAAATACCAGATCAAACCGAAACGGATTATTTCGACCTCGGCCGTTGGTTATTATGGTATTGACCCGAGCGAGCGCTGGGAGCAGGTCTATACGGAACAAAGCCCGCCACAAGATATTTTTATGTCTGAGCTCTGTGCGAAGTGGGAACAACTGGCTTTGTCCTATAGCAGTCGGAACACCAAAATTGTTCGCTTTGCTGTGGTCTTTGGCAAAGGTGGTGGAATTCTGCCGCAGATGTTATTGCCGATTAAACTGAATCTGTTCGGGCGGATTGGTCATGGGCGTCAGCCAGTCACTTGGGTGCATTTAGAAGATGTATTGCGTGCGATTGAATTCTTGATGCTTGAAACGACGACTGGGCAGATTTTTAATGTGGTTGCTCCGGAAAAAGTCAGTCAGGCACAGTTTGCCCGGACTGCTGCACAGCTACTGAAACGCAAACCTTTACTGCCACTGCCAGCATGCAGCCTGAAAATGATGCTGGGAGAACAATCGCAACTGGTTTTAAACGGTCAGTATGTACAGCCTCAAGCTTTACAGGATGCGGGCTTTCAGTTTGATTATCCAACCTTGAAAGAAGCGCTGCATAATATTCTAAAGCACTAAGCGACCTGGCTCCAATAGATGGGCCGGAGCATAGGGCTGCGGATCCACAATGGTTGACTGTTCAAGCATCAATTGAGCCAGTAATTTGCCTGAGGCTGGGGCCATGCATAAGCCATTGCGGAAATGGCCAAAATTGGCCCAGGCATTTTGTAATTCGGGGATTTTGCCAATATAGGGAATACCATCGGGTGAGCTGGGTCTTAATCCGGCCCATTGCTTGACCAGCGGAAAATCCGCCAGTTCCGGTACCATCCCCAGACAAGCCTGTAGAATATCTTGCCGGATTTCAGCAGAAGGCGAGGTGTCAAAACCGACCTGACGCATACTGGAACCACATACAACATGTCCGTCGCGCCGTGGAATCAGATACATGACCTTGTTCATGCACATGCTCGGTAGCCAGTTTTCTGGGGTTTTAAACAGCAGCATTTGTCCTTGCACCGGTTGTACCGGAATTTCACAGCCAAGCTGTTCCGACCAGCCTGCAGACCATGCGCCTGTGGCGATTACAAACTGATCTGCCTGAAAGTGTTGGCCGCTTTCACTGGACACACTCGTTACCCAGCCTTGCTGAATATTGAGCTGAGTGATTTTACAGTGCTCTTGCCAGGTGACATGCGGATGCTGTTTTAAATAGCTGATGACCGACTGTAATAGTCGCGGATTGCGGATATTGGCCAGTTCCGGAAAGTAAATCGCCTGTTTGAACTTGCGCTGATCAATTCGGGGATTGATTTGTTGTAGCTGAGTCTGATCAAGCAATTCGGCCTGTTGCTGAGGATCCTGATATTTTCCTGCATAGCGCAAGCCAAGCTCAAAATCAGCTTCATCAAAAATCAGCATACCACTTTCATGAATCTGGAAATCGATACCGGTCACTGGCTGCAGTTTTTGATTCCAGTCCTGATAGAGCGGTTTGGCATGTCGGGCCAACGTATTGACTGCAGCGGGGTAGCGCCAAGGATACATCGGAGAAAGAATCCCGCCTCCGGCCCAAGACGCAGCCTGCCCGGCAACTTGCTGATCAAAAATCGTGACAGAACATCCCTGTTCAAGCAGTTCCAGCGCCGACATCAACCCGGTGATGCCAGCGCCGATAATAGCGATATGCATTGCGCCGAAATCCTTTTACTTCATGTCTTTCAGTTTAAGTGCAGCTTCTTCGGCAAAGTAAGTCCAGATGCCATCGGCACCGGCGCGGCGGCAGCTCATCAGTGATTCAATAATCACGCTGTCAGATAACCAGCCATTTTGAATGGCAGCGGCCAGCATCGCATATTCACCACTGACCTGATAGACAAAGGTTGGTACACCAAAAGTGTCTTTAACTTCACGGACGATATCAAGATAAGGCATGCCCGGTTTGACAATCACCATGTCTGCGCCTTCCTGAATATCCAGCGCAATTTCATGCAGTGCTTCGGCACGGTTACCGACATCCATCTGGTAATTGTATTTATTGCCGCCTTTTAAATTGCTGGCAGAACCGACTGCATCACGGAATGGGCCATAGAAGCTGGATGCATATTTGGCTGAATAAGCCATGATTGAGGTATAAATATGCCCATTTTGTTCAAAGGCCTGACGAATTGCACCGATCCGGCCATCCATCATGTCACTTGGGGCAAATACATCTGCGCCTGCTTCGGCATGGCTTAAGCCCTGTTTAATCAGACATTCGACCGTTTCATCATTTAAGACATAACCGGTCTCATCAATAATGCCATCCTGACCATGCGTGGTATAGGGGTCGAGTGCACCATCAGTAATCAGCACCATTTCTGGCAGTTCTTTTTTTAATAAACGCAAAGTGCGTTGGACCAGACCATCTTCGCGCCAAGCCGCTTCGGCGGTCAGGCTTTTATCTTCTTGTGGTGTGACTGGAAACAGTGCCAGTTTGTTGACGCCCAGTTCCAGCAGACGCTCTGATTTTTTTAACAGCAAGTCTGCTGACAGGCGCTGGATATTCGGCATACTGGGAATATCTTGGCTCTGGTTTTGTCCCGGCAGTACAAATACTGGATAAATCAGGTGATCTGCACTGAGATGCGTCTCACGTACCATAGAACGTAAATGCTCATTTTTACGAATACGACGCATGCGAGTTGCAGGAAACGCGGGACGATTGAACGTATAGGTCATAAAAATCTCAGCAATCAGTATTAAACTAGGCACCTATTGTAGCCCTAACTGAAATTTTTGGGCATAAATTAGCGGTTTTTTATTGCGGTGGATTTGAGCAGAGTGATGACTAAGACAGAGAAAAGCTGGACAGGTAATATACACTTGGGGGCAAAGGTGGATATTGATGTGGTCTTAAATCAGTTGGTACATGCTTTTAATAGCTCTCCTTTTTTTAAGCATAATGGTATGAGCATGCGGGTGGTGGAAGGCCAGATCGAAGCCTATGTCGAAATGCAGGATTTTATGATTGGTAATGTCGCGTTTCAAATTTTGCATGGCGGTCTTGCGGCCACGGTACTCGATAGTGTCGGTGGAATTGTAGCGATGGGGGAGTTATATAAAAAAGCCGAACCTGAAACCATTGCCGACACCATTAAAAAAGTCTCGCGTTTGGCGACAGTGGATATGCGGGTGGATTATCTGGCACCCGGGCGCGGTAAATATTTTATCGCGCGGGCAGAAACCTTACGTTTGGGGCGTAAGGGCTGCACCATGCGTATGACCATGATCAATGATGAAGATAAGCCAATTGCTACAGCGATTGCATCTTATGCTTATTGAGGGTAAGAGATAGAAAATAAAAAGCACTGTTGAACAGTGCTTTTTTAGCTTTCGACCTTCAGATTGATACAGGTTATAGATCTGATTTGGCCCGATTTAAGGCCTTCTGCCATTTGGCTAAATGAGCTTCACGCTCATCATTTTGCATTTTCGGTTCAAAGGCATGTTCAAGTTGCCAAGACTGCGAAATTTCCTCCAGGTTTGAAAATACGCCAGCTTTTAATCCGGCCATCGCTGCTGCTCCCCAAGCGGTAGACTCCAGCATTTTTGGACGCAGCACCGGCACATTGAGAATATCTGCCTGAAACTGCATCAGCATGTCATTGCTACTGGCACCGCCATCGACCCGTAATTCTTTTAAAGGGTGGGCAATATCGGATTGCATTGCACTGAGGACATCCGATACCTGAAAAGCGATTGATTCTAAGGCTGCTCGGGCGATATGCGCTTGAGTCGTACCACGAGACATGCCACAGAGCAGGGCACGCGCTTCACTGTCCCAATGCGGCGCGCCAAGTCCGGTAAAGGCCGGAACCAAAACCACGCCGTCGGTATCCTCAACTTTACAGGCCAGTTTTTCCACATCACGGCTTTGTTGAATAATCCCGAGACCATCACGTAGCCATTGCACTACCGCACCCGCCATAAACACGCTGCCTTCCAGTGCATAGGTGGTTTGACCCTGCGCTTGCCAGGCAAGGGTAGAAAGCAGTTTATTCTGACTGAGCTGGATGTCTTGACCGGTATTGAACAGCATAAAACAGCCGGTGCCATAGGTGTTTTTTGCGCTCCCCACTTCAAAACAGGATTGACCAAACAGTGCAGATTGCTGATCACCTAGAATACCGGTAATGGGGATATTGGCACCGAGTAAACCTGAAGCGGTGTCAGCGATATAACTATCCGAGGAAATAATTTTTGGTAAGACCGAAGCAGGAATATGAAACAGCTCCAACAGTTCTTCGTCCCAAGTTTGTTGATGCAGATTCATCAGCATGGTACGGGAAGCATTGCTGGCTTCAATCACATGTTCTGCGCCTTGAGTCAGGTTCCAGATCAGCCAGCTATCGATAGTACCAAAAGCGACATGACCCTGTTCAGCCAGTTCACGTACGCCTTCTACATGCTCGAGAAACCAGACCAATTTTCCTGCACTAAAATAAGGATCAATCCGTAGACCGGTTTTTTGCTGAATTTTGGTCATCCAGCCCTGTTCAATCAGCTGGTTACACCAGTCAGACGTTCGACGGTCTTGCCAGACGATGGCCGGCGCGAGCGGTTTACCATTTCTTCGATCCCAAACCACCGTGGTTTCGCGCTGATTGGTCAGACCAATGGCTTTAATATCTTTGGCGAGAATACGCGCCGTAGCAAGCGCTTGCTGTACCACCGCAATCTGCGTGCTCCAGATTTCCTGAGCATCCTGTTCGACCCAACCTGAATGTGGCGTCTGAATATGGGTTTCACGTTGAGCCGTTGCCTGAATTTGTCCATGTTCATTAAAAATAATAGCCCGACTCGATGTGGTTCCTTGATCTAGGGCCAGTAAATAGCTCATAATTTTTCTGTTATTCGGCTTGAAAAGTAAAATATTAGCGCAATAATGTAATTAAGCGCATCAAGTTGTGTAAATGTTTAGAAAATGCATCGTAATTTTTGACATCTATGCTATGATTGCCTTGTACTTTGGGGGTGTTTCTGGCTTCGACGCTGGTGATGAAACTCATAGATGCATGCCGAGAGCGCATTTTCTCTCGTAAATCAAATTTGCATTTTTTAGTCGCAAACGACGAATCATACGCTCTAGCTGCCTAAGGGCAGCTTGTCCGCCTCTCCGAATACTTGTGGTTAGAGAGTCCGACTGAAGCGCACGCACACAAGTCCGTATAAAGCCAAGCCTCGGGGCTTTGTACTAAACTAAGAGGATCGCGATTTGTATCCTGTTCGTCGGGTCACAAAGAGTTAAAACAATAGACGATATCTAAGCATGTAGTATTCTCGAGCGTAATGCTGGCGGACGCGGGTTCAACTCCCGCCACCTCCACCAAAATTCTTTCCGAAGTAATCCATCGGAATCTAAAAAAGCCTTTAAACTCAATGTTTAAAGGCTTTTTTTTATGCCTGTTTGTCCGATAACATCTGATCCCATTTGACCCCATATTTGCTCTTTATGGGTAAATATTGGGAAAATTTACCCAGAAATTAATACATCAATTATGGGTAATCGACATGCCACTTACAGATACTGAATGCAGAAAAGCACAGCCGAAAGATAAACAGTATCGTCTTTCGGATTTACACGGTTTATCCCTTATCATTACCACCAAAGGTCAAAAATATTGGAATGTACGCGTCACTGTCCATGGTGAACGTAAGTCTGAATCGCTTGGCCCATATCCAGATTTAAGCTTAAAAAAGGCAAGGGAACTTGCATATGAGCTTAAGCATCGATACTCACGTTCAGTATTGCATGAAGACTTAAAGCCCTATTTCAAAGAAGTTGCAGAAGATTGGTTTAATAATCAAAAAGAAACCTGGTCATCCAAACACATCAGTAATGTTCGAGCTTCATTGGATGAGCTTTATATTGCTCTTGCTAATAAGCGTATTAATCAGATTCAGGCACCTGAGATTCTGCAGATCATTAAGAAAATTGAGGCAAGAGGCTCGCTTGAAATTGCAAAACGTACTTTGTCTCGTTGTGGCATGGTCATGAAATACGCTATTGCCCATGGATATCGCTATGACAATCCGGCAGGTGATTTAGTCTACGCCCTCAAGAATAAAAGGGTCAAAAACCTGGCTTCGCTTTCGGCCTCTGAAATGCCTGAATTTTTAAGAAAGGTGAGAGCATACCCAAGTGATGCCCAAACACATCATGCCATTGTCCTGATTATGCTGACAGGCGTTCGTGTCAGTGAGTTACTGCAAGCACGTTGGGAAGAGTTTGATTTGGAGGGGCGTAAGTGGGATATTCCTGAAGAACGAATGAAGAACCGACTTTCACATCGTGTGCCGTTGACTGACATGATGATTGCTGAACTTCATGCTTTGAGACTTACTCATAATCAGGAACTGCTATTTCCCCATCGTTTGAATAACAAAGAACCTATGCGTAGCGAGTCTATTTTGGCCGTGATAAAGCGTTGTGGTTATGCAGGGCGAATGACTACTCATGGTTTTAGATCTTTGTTCAGTACTGTTGTTAATGAATCTAATTTATGAACCGTACCGGGTTTGTCGGAGAGTCAATATTCTGAGAGACTATCCCGATGACAAAATTAAAATATACCCCTGAAATCAGAGAAAGAGCGGTTCAATTATTGATTGAATCTGAAAAAGATTATCC
>NZ_VOYB01000009.1:0-125286 GCF_013420445.1 Acinetobacter sp. YH01006
GAAAATGTATATCGTTGGCAGAAGAAATTATTTAGACCAGTTATCAAAAACTTCATTGATGACTTTATTCTCGATAAAAATCATCTGCTACCACAGAGAATCTATAAATAATAGTGCGTAAGTCCTAGAATATTTTTTAAGCGTTATGAATGTAAACTTAATAATATATTATTGAGTATAATATAAAAACAAAAACAACGACTAGGACACATTTTTTTTAAATTATACTTATTTTTCGGAGATTTTAATAAAAAATATTAATTAATTAATATTTATTGTATAATTTATGTGATTTTAACGTAATTCATTCTCTTCTAATTTGATTTATGAGTTTGTAGCTACTTAATAAGCGGCTTTGAATTTATCTATTTGAGACTTTTATATGCTTTTAAATTTCTATCGCTTTTTAATCTGTTTATTTGCACTTATAAGTGCGGGACTTATAGGTCTGGGGATTAATTTTAATGATAAATTTTTTTTCGGAGTATCTTGTTTATTTTTTATTGCTGGAGGTCTTACTTTCCTTGAATACAGGAATAGGAATGTTGACCCATTTAGAAAGCTTTGAAATAGCCGAATTGATCAATTTTATTTAAGTCGATGTTGTGAATTAGACACATCGACTTAAACCGAAACTTAGCTTTTAACTCTTATTTTACTTGTAATTCCCCGAAACCTTCACATAATTCTGCGCTGAATAAGGCAAAAATGCTTTTTCTTTATCTGTCAGCGGACGCACTTTTTTCACAGGGCTGCCCACATACAAATAACCACTTTCCAAAACCTTATTCGGTGGAACAAGCGAACCTGCACCAATCATTACATCATCTTCAACAATCACATCATCCAGAATAATCGTACCAATACCGACCAAAACACGATTGCCAATGGTACAACCATGTAGTTTGACATGATGGCCAATGGTGACATCTTCACCAATAATTAAAGGCGAACCTTCAGGCTTATCGGCTTTCTTATGGCTGACATGCAACATCGAGTGATCTTGTACATTTGAGTTTTTACCAATCCGAATATGATTCACATCACCCCGAATTACGGCAAAAGGCCATACCGAAACATTTTCAGCCAAAACCACATCGCCGACCACAATTCCCATCGGATCGACATAACAGGAAGCATCAATCTGTGGGGTCATATCTAAATAAGAACGAATATTTTGGCTCATAACGATCTGTCCGATAAATGATGAAGGATCATGTGCATAGTATAAAATAAAAAGCACCCATCTGAATGAGTGCTTTGGTCTTAGTCCAAGACTGAAATGGTCTATTTAGACTTAGAACAAGTTGCTAAAGAACTGTTTGATATGGTCGAGCATACGCGCGAAGAAACCCGCTTCTTCCACTGCATTCAAAGCCACAAGAGGTTTTTCTGAAATGACTTTACCATCCAGAGTCGCAACATATTTACCGACAACTTGCCCCGGTTGTAATGGTGCAGTCAGTTTCGGTTGAACCACCAGCTGGGTTTTAATCGCATTGGCCTGACCTTTAGGCATGGTCACATTAAAGTTTTCAGCAAGTCCGATTTGAACTTCATCTTCCTTACCAAACCAGACTTTGGCTTTAGCAAGTACCTGTTTAGCTGGTTGAACATTTTTGGTTTCGAAGTTCGCATAACCCCAAGCCAGCAATTCACGTGTCTGCGTTGCACGTTCCTGCATGGTAGGTGCACCAAAAATAACTGAAATCAAGCGAGTAGGACCACGTTTAGACGACGTGGTCAAGCAATACCCTGCTTCATTGGTATGACCTGTTTTTAAGCCATCTACACTTGGGTCGGTATACAGCAGGGCATTACGGTTACCTTGCTTGATGCCATTAAAGGTAAATTCTTTTTCAGCATAAATCGGATAATACTTGGAACTGTCTTTAATGATGTGCTGTGCCAGCGTTGCCATATCTTTGGCAGTCGAATAATGACCTTCAGCAGGCATACCGGTTGAATTGATAAAGCTGGTATTGGTCATGCCAATACGTTTGGCTTCCTGATTCATCATATGTGCAAAGGTACCCTCGTTCCCTGCAATATGTTCAGCCATGGCCTTAGATGCATCATTACCCGATTGAATAATAATTCCGCGCAGCATTTCAAGTGCAGTGGCCGTACCGTTTAAAGGCACATACATACATGATTCCGCGCTACTACCGCGACACCATGCTGACTCATTCATGCGAACCTGTTCATCTTCAGTGAGTTCACCGCTCAATAGTTTTTGTTCGATGATGTAGCTGGTCATCATCTTGGTCATTGAAGCAGGGGCTAATTTTTCATTTTCATTTTTTGAAGCGAGAAGTTGCCCTGTCTCATAGTCCATTAGCACGTAGGATTTATTATTCAATTCTGGTGGTGCAGATAGGACAGTTGCTGCAAAGCTAAAACTAGGAACTAATAATAATGCAGCAAGGGCAGTTTTTTGGGTCATTTCTAGTGGGTTCCTATATCTTGATGTAAGCACGAAGAGCCTAGCATTTTAGGATAAAGCTAGGCGGACTTCTATGGGAAACCCGGTCTTATTTCAAAAGTATTGTAAGTAATCGGCAGAAAAGCAGGTTAATTGTTATAGGTGGTTAATTCATTACAAATCACCTGATTTTTTTTCTTGCCAGCTTTCTTGGCATCAGATTGTGCTTCAGCCAGAATACTGCGGAAATCGTTCTGTTGAACCATCTGGTTTAAGCTTGCAACCGGATTGCGCTGACCTGGCATATATTCAGTCACCAGCTTGGTATAGCCCTGATTGAACTGTGACTTGTCTTTAACCATGCTCGGGCAGATTTCTGAAAGAACATAAATCGCAGCCAGTTCCTGCTTGGTCACTTGCTGGGTTGGTGTGACATTGATATTTTCATTGGCTGCAAATGCAGAGGTGCCTAAAAGAGTCGCGGCAGAAGCTGCACAAAGTGTCATGGCTTGAAGTAATGGATATTTCATTAAAAAACTCAAAAAATAGATTTAGAACAATAATTTGCCTAGCTTAAACTTATTTTTGAAATTGAAAAGTGGGAAAATGTAGCGAAGCTGTAGAATTATGAAGAAATCTGTAAGAGAAAATAAGACGATGTTTACACCGTCTTATTTGAAGATTTATCTAGCTTAGCCCTGGTAATCCAGAATCTCTTCGCATACGGTTTTTTGTTCGTCAGTACTGGTTTGTTTGGCACCCTGACGCGCTTCTTCCAGTAAAGATTTATATTCGCTATCTGCCTGTAGTTTTTGATAGCTCATGCCTTTATCTGAGTAGTCTGCAAGATAAGACTGGATGAGAGTCTGAATAATGCTGTCTAATTTTGCATTTTGGCCAATCATAGCCGGGCAAACCTCAGCCATGACTTGTGCCGATGCGATGTCTTCTTTCACAATGGTATTGTTTTCGTCAACAGTCAGCTCGCTCGCCATAACTGAAGGAGAGACAGATACTGCCAGGCTTAAAGCGAAAGCACTAAATAAAGAGAATTTTTTAATCATCTTGAGCCACATATTTTAAAGATGGATGTCGAGCAGTAAATATATATAATTCCAGCACTAATACAATTAAATGTCCTAACCAGTCATTTTTTAGCGCGACGAGATTTTTCAGTGAATATTTTAGTTTCAAATGATGATGGTGTGTTTGCACCGGGTATTCAGGCATTGGCACAGGCTCTAAAACCTTTAGGGAGAATTGTTATTGTAGCGCCAGAAAGTGAGCGCAGTGGTTACTCCAGTGCTTTGACTCTGGACCGACCTTTACGCCCGATTCAGATTTCTCCCGATGTCTGGGCTGTCAATGGTACTCCGGCAGATTGTGTTTATCTGGCTATGAACGGCCTGTTTGACTTTGAATTTGATCTGGTGGTCAGCGGTATTAATAGTGGTGCCAATCTGGGGGATGATGTCTTGTATTCCGGTACAGTCGGGGCAGCCTTTGAAGGTCGCTTAAGTAAACATCCTGCTATTGCGGTGTCATTGAGTGGGCCGAATGTACGCAGCTATCAACACCCTCAGGATTATCAGCTGGCTGCCAACTGGGTGCATGATTTTATTGCACGCGGTTTGCCGGTTCTTCCTGAGCGTCATATTTTCAATATCAATATTCCGGATATGGCTGAATTACAGGGTGAAAAAGTGACTTATCAAGGCCGCCGCCGTCAGTCGAAGCCCATCACCAGTCATGTTGACCCACGTGGTCGTCAGGTGTACTGGATTGGACTGTCTGGAGAAGCAGTAGCAGAACCCAAGCAAGGGTTGAGCGAGATTGACTCGGACTTCTTTGCTGTGGCCAATGGCTATGTCAGCATTACTCCGATTCAGATGGATGCCACCAACTATGAGGTTTTGCGGAATCTTCAAACACAATTGGCAGAAAATGCGTTCTCAGTGTTATAACTTTGTGAAAAACTCGCGATTGCAAGTATATTGCAGTAAAACTTTGCTAATCTTAACGGGATTTTGCAACCGTATAGATCTTAGAGAGGAAGATAATGTTCTTGGTGTTACCGAAATGTGTTGTTGCTTCGCCTGCAGCCCTGATTAAAACCCTAGTTTTATCAACCGTTGTTATTTCTACAGGAGTAATCACCGGTTGTGCCACCAAACCTCAAGTAAATAATGCGACGCGTTATGCGACAGCTCCTGATTTCTATACGGTACGTTCAGGAGATACATTGAGTGGGATCGCAGCACGTTATGGACTGAACTATATCAGTGTTGCCGAGATGAATGATATTGCTGCACCTTACCGGATTTATGTGGGACAGTCGATCCGCCTGAAAAATAATACCGTACGTCGCAGTACCAGCACGCAGGCAGTGACTCAGGCAGCCCCTATCCAGCGTCAAACGATTGCAGTACCAACACCGGCACCAGTTACACCAGCGACCACCGTGCAGACTACACCGCGTGTGAGCACGCCGGCGCCAATGACACCCGTCTCTACTGCCGCGGGTTTAGGTTGGGTAAAACCGTCTAATGGCCCAGTTTTGCAGCAGTATAATCTGGCATCTAATATCAAAGGCACACGCTATAACGGCAATGTCGGTGATCCGGTGTTTGCAGCAGCAGACGGGCAGGTTGTTTATGCTGCAGATGGCCTGAAAGAATATGGCAATCTGGTGTTGGTGAAGCATATTAATGGCTATATTACGGCTTATGCCCATAACAGCAAACTGGATGTAAAAAGCGGACAGAATGTAAAAGCGGGGCAAAAAATTGCAGAAATGGGTTCAACTGGTACAACGCGAACCATGCTTGAATTTCAGGTGCGCTTAGACGGCAAACCGATTAATCCAACTACAGTTTTACCAAACAATTAAATAAATAATGCAAAACGTGAATTTCGCCGTATAATACAATAAGTTGCTTTTATCAAATGATGAGGCATCTCATAAGTTTAGAGGGAAATTTATGTTAGATCAACTTCGAGCAATGGGTGTTTTTGCTTGTGTTGTAGAAAAAAACTCGTTTAGCGGTGCTGCCCGTGAATTAGGGATTACGACCAGCGCCGTGAGTCAACAAATTCGCTCATTAGAACATGATATGGAAGTGGTACTTTTAAATCGTTCAACGAGAAAGTTAAGTTTGACGGAAGCGGGACAAGCTTTTTTCTACAGTTGCCAGGAAATGCTATCTGCTGCAGAGCGCGGTAAAGTCCGAATCAATGAATTACGCGATGATCTTGTGGGTGAACTGCGCATTGTCGCTTTGCCAGAATTGTGCGCGAATCATGTGATTCCTGCACTTTCTCACTGGATGTCCGCACATCGTGGCCTGGCAGTACATCTGGAAACCAATAATCATGAGGTTGATTTGTTCGATGGGCGTATCGATATCGCCTTAAGATTTGAACAGAAAAATGATGAGCACAATCTTCAGGTGGTGCCATTGATGCAGATTGAGCAAATTCTGGTGGCGACACCGAGTTATATTAATCAGAGCACCATTATTTCACGTCCTGATGATCTTAAAAATCATGATGTGCTGCCTTTGACCCATATCAAAAATCATCAGTATTTCCAGTTTCAAAATGTCAATACTGCAGAAAAAGCCGATTTTGAATTGAAATCCCGTTTCAGTACCAATAATGGTCTGGTGGCAAAATCGATGTGCTTGCAGGGCAATGGGATTGCCAAGATTTTATATCTCGATGCGAAAAAAGACTTACTGAATGGCACTTTGGTTGAAGTTTTGCCTGAATGGCGACTTCCACCGATTACACTATATGCAGTCATGCCGAAACGTGAGCAACAACCGACAAAAATTCTTCGTTGCCTAGATACATTGAAACAATATTTTGACCAGATTTCTGGTGGGCGTATTTTACAAGCCGCATCATAAGATACAGAATATAAAAAAGCCGCTTTCAAGCGGCTTTTTTGTTTTTAAGCGCAGGGTTTAGGCCAAAAAAGCGTTGATCATTTTCACTAAACGCTCAATCAGCTGATCAGCCTGTTCCTGAGTAATGTTCAGGGTAGGCAACAGGCGAACTACATTACCGGCAGTCACATTGATGATGGTTTTGTATTCATCACGTGCAATTGCGACCAGCTCAGTACATTCTTTCGGTAATTCAATTCCGATCATCAGACCGAAACCACGCACGCTCACATTTTGATCGGCCAGTTTGTTGCGTAGCTGATCCACGATATAAGCGCCTTTTTCCGCAGCATTGGCGACGATATTTTCTTTTTGCATAATATCGAGAATGGTGTAGACCACACGTGAACCCAAAGCTGTACCACTATAAGTCGAACCATGATTACCGGCAGTTAATACACCTACACCACGACCTTGAGTCATGACGGCACCAATCGGGAAACCATTACCCAAGCCTTTGGCTGTGGTCAGTACATCAGGAATAATGCTGGTGTGCTGATAAGCAAAATATTTGCCCGTACGGCCATTCCCGGTTTGCACTTCATCTAGCATCATCAACCAGTTGTGCTGGTTACAGATTTGACGAATCTCTTCGAGATAGCTGAAACCTTGAGGTGCGGTATTTACACCACCTTCACCCTGAATGGGCTCAACTAAAATGGCTACGATATCCGGATGATGAAGCGCTGCCTCTTCAATCGCTTCGAGATCACCAAAAGGTACACGAATAAAACCTTCGACCAGCGGACCAAAGCCTTCCTGAACTTTTTTATTGCCTGTTGCAGAGAGGGTGGCCATGGTACGGCCATGGAAAGAACGATCCGCCACAATAATTTTTGGTGAAGCAATGCCTTGCATATGACCGAATTTACGTGCAATTTTGATTGCACCTTCATTGGATTCTGCACCACTGTTCGAGAAGAATACCTCTTCCATGCCTGCAACTTCAGCCAGTTTTTGTGCGGCAGCCGTTTGCCAAGGCACTTCAAATAGATTGCTGGTATGAATCAGGGTCGCTGCCTGTTCAGCAATCGCTTCGGCAATGACTGGATGTGCATGGCCCAAACCACATACGGCAATGCCGGTTAATGCATCTAAATACTCTGTACCATCTTCGGTATAAAGATATGCACCTCGTCCTCGGACAAAGCTGATCGGTTGACGGCCAAAAACAGGCATCAAATGAGACGGTTGATCAGTTTGTACCGGTGCGAGGGTAATATTATTCATGACTAACTCTTAACTGTTAGGTGGAAAGAAAAACTTATATAAGCAAAAACCCGCTCAGATTTAAAGGGTAATTGTAAATAAAATTGGAATTATTGCTTTAGACATACTGTTTTGTCTGGATTTGGGTATAATGCCAGACAGATGAGTTGAGGATTTATCAATGACTGAACAAGCACGCGATACCGAAGCGTTAATTCGTGACCAAATTGCTAAACATGCAGTACTTCTTTATATGAAAGGCACACCGCAATTTCCACAATGTGGTTTTTCTGCACGTGCAGTAGAAGCACTCAGTCAGATTGGTCGTCCGTTTGCTTATGTAAACATTCTGGAAAATCAGGACATTCGTGCGATGTTACCACAAATCGCCAACTGGCCGACATTTCCACAGCTTTGGATCAATGGTGAATTGATCGGTGGGAGCGATATCATGCTCGACATGTTCCAAAAAGGTGAATTAAAGCCTTTGGTTGAACAGTACAGCCCGGCAGCTGATGCTTAATTAAGGTTTAAATTAGGCCAGATGTTAAAAAAGCGCTTCATTGAGAAGCGCTTTTTTATTGCTATTTTAAAGATAGAGCAACGACCGGATTAATCTTCTGTTGCTGCATTTGCCTTTTGAGCTATTGCATGACCTGCTTCAAGTTCAGTGTGTGGCTCAACAATTTGCTTCTTGTCTTTTTTCTTCTTCTTTTTTTTCTTTTTCTTCGGTAATTCGACCAGCTCACCACCATCTTCAATCGCTTGCCAGTAATCCAGCTGTGCCATCACCGCGGCATAGATTGAATTTTTGCTATAGCGACCTTTTTTATCCAAGGTGCCGACCGGACGCGCCATCAGGATTTCCAGCGCCTGATCAATGGTATCAATCGCGTGAATATGGAACTGACCTTCTTCGACAGCAATGGTGACATCTTTACGCAGCATCAGATGCTGCATATTCTGACGTGGAATAATCACGCCTTGTTTGCCGGTCAGACCTTGCAGCTTGCAGGCATCAAAGAAACCTTCAATTTTGGCATTGACACCGCCCACTGGCTGTACTTGTCCCAACTGGTTCATAGAGCCGGTAATGGCCCAGGATTGATCAATCGGTAACTGGCTAATCGCAGAGAGCAGGGCAGACAGTTCCGCGACTGTGGCACTGTCTCCATCGACCTGACCATAGCTTTGTTCAAAGGCCAGCGCAGCAGAGAAGTGCAGGGTCTGTTCACGACCAAAATGTGCTTTCAGGAAAGACGACATCAATAACACGCCTTTGGCATGCAAGGAGCCACCGAGTTCCACACTGCGCTCAATGTCGAGAATGTCACCACCCCCTTGATACACCGAAGCAGTCAGGCGTGAAGGAAGGCCAAATTCGACATCGGCATAATGAATTACCGACAAAGCATTAATCTGTCCCAGACGATGGCCACGGGTTTCGATTAGCTGTGTACCACGGGTCAGATCCTGCCAGTATAACTCACGCAAATAGCCTAAGCGATATTTACGATGATCGAGTGCAGTATTGATATGTTTTTCCGAGACCATCTTGTCACCGGCCTGAAAGGCATGATGATGCGCTTCACGAATCAGGTCACCCAAGGTCAGGGCATGTAATGATAGTGAGCTTTGGTCTTCGGCCTGACGGCTGGAATCTGTGAGCAGTGCAGCCAAAGCAGAACGGTCAAAAGGCAATAATTTATCCGATTGCACATAGTCGGCAATCAGCTGCATATAGGCCTGCTCGTTGTCGTCATTACGTTGTAATGTATCGGTAAAATCAGCACGGATTTTAAAGATGCTGCCCAGCTCCGGTTCAAGCTCTAGAATTTCATAATAAATTTCAGGCTCGGCCAGCAAGATCACTTTAATGTTCAATGGAATCGATGCCGGTTCAATTGAAATACTGCCGGTCAGCGTGATCATATGCTCAAGCGAAGACAGTTTTAAATGCCCGGATTTAAGCGCACGCTTCAAACCTTGCCATGCATAAGGCTGTTCCAGCAATTGTTCCGCTTCCAGCATCAGAAAGCCGCCATTGGCTTTATGCAACGTTCCCGGACGAATCAGGGTGAAGTCCGTGGTGATCGTGCCATTTTGGGTTAGCTGTTCCACATGACCGAGTAAATTGTAATGTGTTGGAAAATCTTCAAAGATGACTGGCGCACCGCTATTCGGCTTGTGGGTAATAATCACGTTGGCCTGATAACGTGCCGGTACGCGGCTGAATAGTGCCGGGGTGAAATCATCCTCTTCCTGTTCCAGCACGATTTCGACATTATTGATAATATCTTCGGCATAATATTTTAGATAATGTTCCAAGCCTTGCACATGTTTGAACTTGGAGAGAATCTGTTCTACACGTGGCACCACCACCTGTTTGGCAATATCACGATTCAGAATCTGAACACGGTCGCGTGCATCATCTTCCAGATCACCCAGATGCAAACCCAGACGCTCCAGTTTTTTGTCCATATAGCGCATATTGGTTGCCAATTCGGCCCGATCCTGACTGCTCAGCGCATTCAGATCTTCCTGAGTCATTTCCTGTAATTTGTCATCAATCAGATGTACGGGAACAAAGCAGTGTTCATCGTGTCGCGAGATCAGTTTCAGATCGAGTTCTGCACCTTCTTTGGTGAGTTCGATCAGCGCCTGTTGCTGTTCATCGCCAGTTTCCTGGCGAATCATTTCAATGCGGTTGTGATAGGTTTCCGCGGTAAAACGGCGTTCAAGCTGTTTCAGAATGGTTTGCCAGCTTTGGTTTAACATGGCCTGAAATTTTGGACCCTGACCGGCAGGCAGCTCCAAAGCTATTGGTTGGCGCTGGTTTTGAAAGTTGTTGACATAAACCCAATCATTGGGTGTTTCCATGGTTTTGGCATGCTGTTGCAGCAGGCGCTTCACCATGGTGCGCTTGCCCAGGCCAGCCGTACCCACGGCAAAAATATTATAGCCTGAATAAGGTAAGGCAATCCCGGCCTCTACCGAAGCCCGTGCGCGGTCTTGCCCCAAGAAATTATTCAGGGGCTTGATCCGTTTGGTCGACGCCGGAATTTTTTCTAGGTTTGGAATGTGTGTCAGTTGGGTGGATTTTAAGCGGGTATGCTCAAGGGTGTTGTGAATTTCGCTTTGTTCAAATGCCGAGATAAGTAAATCTGAGCGGATATTTTCTGGTGTTGTCGTATTGTTGCTGGCGATAGAAGAATTAATTTGATCGAGTCTCTGGGTCACTGTTGAAATCCAAAACGAAATATTACGTTGATAAGCGTTAAGGTATACAGATTTGCTTGGAAAATTCAAGCGAACATGTGGCTTTTGCCAGAAAATAAAAAACCGGAAATGTGATAAATATATAAATCTTGTTGAAAGATGCGCTATTACAGGATTGAATAGCAGCAATTGGTTTTTCCGCGGAAAATAATAAAGCAATGACAACACAAACGACGGGTTGGAAATCCGCATTTACAGCATTTTTAGATCGACGTGCCTTGATCATGCTGTTCTTGGGATTTTCGGCCGGTGTCCCGATTCTTCTGATTTTTTCCAGTCTGTCTTTATGGTTAGGTGAGGCCGGAATCAGCAAAAGTGCAGTCACTTTTTTTAGTTGGGCAGCATTGGGCTACTCGTTTAAATTCGTCTGGGCGCCGCTCATTGATGAACTGCCAGTGCCTTTTCTGACCAAGGCTCTGGGACGCCGTCGAGCCTGGTTGCTGATTGCACAGATTCTGATTGTCTGCGCCATTTCCATTATGGCTTTTTCTGATCCGGCTTTGGGCGTAACTCATTTACAGCAAATGGCGCTGGGTGCAGTCCTGCTTGGCTTTTCTGCTGCAACGCAGGATATTGTGATTGATGCCTACCGGATTGAACTGGCGGAAACCCAGATGCAGACCGTCTTGGCCGCGACCTATAATGCCGGTTACCGGATCGGAATGATCGTGGCGGGTGCTGGCGCCTTGTTTCTGGCCGCTTATTTGGGCACAGCCAAAGGCAACTATATCTACGATGCCTGGAAATGGACCTATCTGGCCATGGCCGCGGTAATGCTGGTCGGGATTGTCACCACGCTTTGCATTCGGGAACCGCAGGTTGACCGTGTGCCTAAACATTATCTGCGCAGTGATTATTTCCGTTTAGTCGCAGTGTTTTTTGTCGCAGTGATCAGCTTTGTACTGAGCTATATCTATTCAGGCAATCTGGTCGCCAGTATTACCGAACAGTTCACCATTCAAGATACTTTTGCCTTGTTCTGCTTTGAAGCCTTACGCTTTATTGGTTCTGGTGCGATTGCCTTTGCCATTGGTGCAAGCTTGGTTAAAATGGGTGCAGTCAACAAGCAGATGGCCTATGAAACCTGGGTTAATCCGGTTGCAGACTTCTTTAGGCGCTATGGCTTAAAACTGGCATTGGTGCTGTTGTTATTGATCGGTTTTTATCGGGTTTCCGATATCATCGCCGGGGTCATTTCCAACGTCTTCTATCAAGACCTGAATTTCAGTAAAGAGCAGATTGCCGAAGCGGTCAAAGTCTATGGGGTGATTTTCTCTTTAATTGGTGGTTTTCTCGGTGGTTTACTGGCCCAGAAAATGAACATCATGAAACTGATGTTTGTCGGTGCCGTGCTGGCCTGTTCCACCAACCTGATTTTTATTGGACTGGTCAAATCTGGTGAAAAACTGGCAGCTGTCGAAGTTAGGGTCGCTAATCAGGTTTATCAGGCCGATACCGATGAAGTCGGTTACTGGAAGCTGAATGTACCCAGTGATGTTTTAGCGCAGAGTAAGCAACTGCAAGTGACAGCCAGCTATCTAAATTCAGATCATGCTACTCAGCCTGTACAGGTCAGCATGCCGTATTTGACTGCACAACAGGGCAGCACCCAGTTACAGATCCTGCCGATCACCAGTGACAATACCCTCAATGTCGCTGAACAGGACAAGACCATTGTGGTACGTGGTCAATATGTCGGTGCAGCGCTGCAACCGAATCAAAAGATTGTTTTACAAATCAATGATCAGAATCTTGAGGCAAAATTAGAAAGTGAAGGCGTATTTACTGCCGCGATTCCTGCGCAGCAACTGATTCAGTCACCCGCACATATTGTCAGTGCAGTCCTGATGCAAGATAGCCAGGCGCTTCAGCAAACCACACATGTTTATCAGGTCAATGATCAGCTCATCCCTGGCCAGAATCTGGATGTCGATATTCAGCCTTTGGCGGTGATAGATGGCAGTAGTTCCGACATGATCGAAGTCAGTGGTAAGGTCATCAAACCTTATAGCGACAAGTGGCTTTATTTTGCCATTATTGTCGATAATCTGGCTGCCGGACTTGCGGGTGCTGCATTTATTGCATTCTTGTCGAGCCTGACCAGTGTGTCATTTACCGCAGTTCAATATGCGATTTTTAGCTCACTCATGACCCTGACCCCTAAGATTTTAGGCGGATATTCGGGTACTATAGTGACCAATATCGGTTATCCGAATTTCTTCCTGATGACCACTTTAATTGGAATTCCCATTCTGATTCTGGTGGTTTGGGTGGCAAAATTGCTCGGTGAACACCAACAACAATCTGTACAGAAGGATGATTAATATGCGCATGCTGCATACCATGTTACGTGTAGGCAATTTAGAACAATCTCTCAAGTTCTATACTGAAGTACTGGGCATGACTTTGCTTCGTAAGCGTGATTACGAAGAGGGCCGTTTTACCCTGGCTTTTGTCGGTTATGGCGATGAAGAGAATCACACCGTACTTGAACTGACGCATAACTGGGATACAGACAGCTATGAACTGGGTAATGCCTATGGTCATATCGCAATTGCAGTCGATGATGCTTACAAGGCGTGTGAAGAGATTAAAGCGCGTGGCGGTAATGTGGTGCGTGAAGCTGGCCCAATGAAAGGTGGCGTGACTGTAATTGCATTTGTTGAAGATCCAGATGGCTACAAGATCGAGCTGATCCAGCAAGACAACAATGCACGTAATAACTAAGTGTGACGTAGCGAGATATATGAAATGCATTCATGTATAGATGAAAATATTACATCAATCTGAGTGCATAGCATGGGCCCGGCATCTGTTAAGATAGCCGGGCATTTTTATATCAAACAATAAAATCTGAGGGATTATAGGGATATGCTTAAGTTCTTGGCATTGGATCGGTTTACGATACTGTTGTTTGTGATGGTTTTGCTGGCCAGTGTGCTGCCAGTTTCGGGGCAGGCGGCTGAAGTCTTTGGCTGGATCACGACAGGTGCGATTGCCATTCTATTTTTCCTGCACGGTGCCAAGCTGTCCCGCGAAGCGGTGATGGAGGGGATCATGCACTGGAAATTACATACTTTGGTCTTTGCACTGACTTTTGCCTTGTTTCCTATTCTAGGTTTGCTAGCCAAGCCGATTTTATTGCCAATGCTCGGGCAGGAGCTGTACTGGGGCTTCCTGTTTATGTGCTTCCTGCCATCTACCGTTCAGTCTTCGATTGCTTTTACTTCCGTCGCACATGGGAATGTGGCCGGTGCTGTCTGTAGTGCATCTTTTTCCAATATTATCGGCATGTTTATCACCCCGGTATTGGTCGCATTTTTCATTTTAGGTCAATCTGAGCACGGGTTTGACCCAACCGCTTCGATTATCCAGATTACGCTGTTGTTATTGGTACCTTTTATCTTGGGGCAAATTTTACGTCCCTGGATTTATCCAAAAATGATGAAAATGCCAAAAATCGTCAAGGTCTTCGATCAAGGCTCAATTTTACTGGTGGTCTATGGTGCTTTTAGTAGCGCCGTAGTAGCGGGACTTTGGAATGAAGTCAGTCTCAGTACATTATTGCTGTTATTGCTAGCCTGTTCGGTGCTTTTGACCCTGGTGATGCTGTTGTCGCTGTATATCCCCCGCTGGCTGGGTTTTAGTCGCGCTGACCAGAAGACGGTATTTTTCTGCGGTTCTAAAAAAACCCTGGCCAGTGGCGTGCCGATGGCACAAATTCTATTTATTGGCCAGCCACTGGGCATGATTGTTTTGCCGATCATGATTTTTCATCAGATTCAATTGATGGTTTGCGGGATTATTGCCAATGTGTGGGCCAAAGAGGCTGAGTCAGAAGCAGAAGAATAATTCGCATATTGAATTTTTTTCACGTATAATAATGCCCACTTGTTGTGCTTAGCTCTGACGGTATCCGTCTCGGTGGGCCAAAAGAATGGTCTGTTGTGGTGTTGATCTGCATGAACTTTGTTCCTGCTTCCTCATTTGAGAGTGATCAATAGCGATGACAGCTAAACCTTCTTGAATCTAATGGAGTAATCGACCATGCGCGCCGATATTCACCCAAAATATGAAACTTTAGTTGCGACTTGTTCATGTGGTAACGTAATCGAAACTCGTTCAGCTGCTGGTAAAGAAACACTTTACCTAGACGTATGTTCAGCTTGCCACCCATTCTACACTGGTAAGCAAAAGAACGTTGACACTGGCGGTCGTATCGACAAGTTCAAACAACGTTTTGCTGGTATGTCACGTTCTGTTAAACGTTAATACCCAAAATGAAAAAACGGGCCTCAAGCCCGTTTTTTTGTGCCTGCCATTTGGAAAATAACCGCATGGCAGGCATATAACTATTTAATGCTCTTGTACATCAATCAGGTGATCGAGTTTTTTCTGGAAATAATCCCCTTGAATAAAGCGGGCATCAACATTCCAGGCATTGGCGAACAGGGTCATATCATTTAATTCGCGGACCAGAATATTCAGCGGTTTGATATCATTATAGCTGGTGATTTTTTCCTGCAGCTGCTCGACTCCAGTCTCGTTATTCAGCATCTGGGTCAAGCTGGAATGCAAGCTGACACCATCTATTTCCAGCTCACGCAGCAAATTCGGACCATACATCGATTGACCAAAATCACGCAGCGCAATCAGCGCGCCATGTTCATGCAGAACACGTAGATATTTCTGCGCATCCTGTTGATTCAGCAGAATATCTTCTTCAGAGAATTGCAGGATCAGCGGATGTCGGACTTTGCTGCGAATAATCGTAATCAGCTTGGAAATAAATTCCGGGAAGCTACGGTCTTTAAAGAGTACCGCACGGTTCAAATTCACGATTAAGGTCGCATCCGGATACTGGGTAATAAAGTTGTGCAACTGTTTACTGGCTTCAACCAGAATCCAGCGATCCAGTTTAATCGACAGCTCATCATCTTCATGCAGTTCAAGGAGTGTAGAAATATCCTGCCATTTATTCTCATAAATGAAGCCGCTGGTCACTTCATAAGTATAAAGGCGGGTATCTTCTTTATCATACAACTGCTGATATTTTAAATGGATTTCACCACGATCCAGACATTCACTCAAAGCTTTCAGGATATGAGGTGTCGCCGCAGGAATAGAGCTGACTGCTGGACTGATCGCCGCAACTGTTGGGCTTTCGATTGGTGTTTCAGCCACACTAAAATCGATCTGCGGCATTTCTAGAGATGGCTGGTTGCTCAGTGAAGCAGGAATATCTAGTACAAATTCAGGTGCTACTTCTGCTTGAGGTAAAGACGTAGAGAAGGCTCGTGCAATCAGTTCATTGCAGTGCGCTTCATCATTTAAACCCTGTTCCAGAACCACATAACCCATGCGTAAATTGAGCGGGAACGAATTTTGTCCCACTGTCACTAATTGCGGCTTGCTGAGCGCATTTAATCCGATCAGTTTGGATTCAAGAATTGCTTTGGAATCTGCCTGGAACAGACCGACAAGGACGTCATATTCCAGCTTAAATAATGGAACATGGGTTTGTTCTTTGAGGAATTCTTTAACAGCTTTGAAATATCCACTAAACGTCGTCCACTCAGACTGTAGAACTTCTGGTTCATAGGAACTTAAAGAGAAAGTTACCATGGCATTTACAGGTGCGGACTGTTTGGTTATTTCACGTTTAAGGAGCTGGAAAGTACTCGGTTTTCCGGCCGGCTTCTCGGTATTGCCTGCTTGAGCCTGAGTATCAATAGTAATTTGTAGTGCATCTTCTTCAGCGCTGGATGGCAAGAATTCCAGTTTTAATGGCTTAGATGCGGCGACACGCGGATTAAGAGAGTGGATTTCAACCCGGCCTAAATCGACCTGGCCTTGAGAAATCTTTTTGAAACGTGTTTTAAAGTCGTTTAGATCAGAAGGTTGTAATAGATCTAGCAGCGGCAGGCCAATAATCTCGTCTTCACTTTGTAAGCCAAACAGTTTCAGATAGTCTGCATTGGCCTGAATATGAATCCCTTCTTGAATGGTTGCGATGGCACGGTTACTATCTTCGACTAAGGATTGTGTCTGACTTTGTGCTGCTTCCAGTTCATTGAGCAAATGTTGCTGAGTCTGCGATACACGGCTAAATGACAATGCCCGAACCAGTCCCACATAAAAGCGTTCCAGGTAGTCAAAATTGAGAATGTCATAAATTCCTTTATGAATATACTGGGCATAGTGTTCAGCCTGATAGTCATCCGGTTTAAGCAAAATCATCGGCAGATGAGGCTGCTGGGAAAGACGCACCAGACTTAAGGCCTGTTCATATTTCAGATCATAAGCACGGCCAAAGATAATCAGATCCCAGTTAAAATTTAACTGTTTTTCAAAAGATTGCAAATCATCAAGCAGGACAGCATCAACCTGATAGTCATTGCTGGTCAGAAGATCACGGATTTGGTTATATCTAATTTGATTATCATCAATAATCAGTAAACGTGTTTCGGTACGTTTTAACTTTTTAGACAATAATGGATTTCTCACTTCAATGCTTCCCATAAATCATGATTTCTGCTTTCATTCATGTGCTGACCGATAAAGTTTTCTATCATTTCTTCTTCTTGATCATTCAATAATTCATAATCAAAACGGATAAAACTCTGCGTAATCAGTTGTGCTTTGGTCAGATAGATTTTTAATTCTTTCTGACCGAGGCGTAAATGAATGGTTTGTTTTTCCCTAAACATCTGTGAACCAGAGACAATCACACTGGTCGTGACCTGATCCAGTTGCGTCATTTTTACCAGCAGTGCAGGCTGATAATTGACATGATGGCGTTCGGTACGGCTATAAGCCGCGCAAGGGAATAATTCCTGAGCCAGAACTTCCAGGCCAATTTCCAGACTCTTGTCGGTCGATTGCTTGATCCAGCGAATCACACCACCACGCCACTGACGCTGTGATTTTTCCTGAACCAGAATAAATTCACCGGTTTTCAGATTGGCAGGGGTAATACCAGTCCATTTAATCCGGTAACCATTGACACTAATATCCAGAACTTCAGCACTATGAATCTGTTTGGTTTCGCGATCGAGGGCCTTGATGCTGCTAAAACCACTTGGAATGGCATTTTCCATTGAGCTGACAAAACTGCTTTCACTCTGGAAATTATAATTGGCCTCAAGTTCCAGGGTCTCGTTAAAGTTTTTACCTTTGGATAGATAAAAATGTGCCACCATCAAGCCAAAGCAGATATTGATCTGGGCTGAATATTCATAACGTTCGTGACGGCGTTCGATATTATTCGAGAGCAGATTATAGATATGAAAATGTAGTGCAGGGGTCAGGAACAGTTTTTCATTACGCGACAGATACTGGGCATTTTTGCTTTGAGTATGGGTCAAATGTTCCATCAGATTCTGGGTGGAAATATAGAAGCTTGGCTGAAAATGTTCACCCTGATGCGAATTAAAGATCGGGGGGTGATCTTTGCTGGCGTCGACTACATAGCGCGAAAGTGTGGTTTCTTTCGGCAGAATCTGCACCAGTTTGGCCCAGTCAAAACTGCATAGGTACAGCCCCTGAATTTCTGCAGGGCGAATCTGATGGGTATTAAAAATATCCAGTAAAATCAGTTGAGCATAAGCATGTACAATATTCTGGATCTCGTGCTGGGTGCCTAAAACCTGATTGATATTGCTTTGGTAGAAATTATTTTCGATTGCACATTCAAGCAGTTGATGTGCAGCCAACCATTGTCCCATACCCGGTGTGCTATATAACATATGTTGTTGATATAACAGCAGGCTGAGCTGTTGCAAAGCATAATAAATCGACACCATACGCGCGGTTTGAATGCTTTTCTTTTTACCCAGAGAAAACAGGGAAAATTTTTGATGGGTTAGTTGATGATTACAGCGTTTGACGATATCAATATAAATTTTGGCAAAATGGCTACGCAGCAGCATGGCCAGTTCAATGATTTGATCGTTACGATCCGAAGTAATCAGCCCCTGATTGACAAAATGCTTTTCCAGACTGGTCAGAACATTTTCAAGGGTCGGATGCAAGACCTGAATCAGGTCAAAGCGCAGGGTTTCTGTGCATTTCAGCTCAGAAATTTCTAATAAGGCATTAAACAGGGATTTGGATGAATTTCCCAGTTGCAAAATTGAAATACCGGAAACCCACTCTTGCAAAGCTTTGGCAGTCGTCGGGCAAAAGCTCAGCTGATCCCGTGTGAGTTCCGTCGGTGTCTGAAAAATGTCGGACGTATGCTTGCTCATCTTTATTATTTAACTCAAAAATGTTGAAACCCCAAAAAGCGGTGTCTTATTGTTCTCGCCCGCTATTTCTCGAACCAGTTTAGGAACCAAATACCCCGGAAGGTTCGCTAAAACTTCAGTATAAATCTCATAAATGTCATCAGGTGGTAAATCAAAATGATGTGCACCTTTTACTTTATCAAGTACATGTAAATAATACGGCATCACCCCGGCATCAAACAAGCGATAGCTTAAATCTGTCAAAACCTGAGCAGAATCATTCACACCTTTTAATAAAACTGTCTGATTCAGCACAGTAATCTGTTGTTGAACCAACTGGTTCAAACGCTTGCAGGTGAAGTCATCCAGCTCCGATGCATGGTTGGAGTGTACCACCAGAATAATACGTAGCCTACTGTTTTTTAACATGCTAAGTAGCTCTTCGTCCACCCGGTTAGGGATCACAATGGGAACTCGTGAATGTATTCTTAAAAATTTGAGCTGTGGTAGAGATTCTAGCCGCTCGATCCAGAGTTGCAATTTCCGGTTGGATAAGGTCAGTGGATCACCACCGCTCAGAATCACTTCATTAATATCAGGCTGGCTTTCCAGATATTGCTTGATATTGATCCAGTCTTCATTTTTAGGCAGGTTGTCCTGATAAGGAAAATGCCGGCGGAAACAGTAACGACAATGCACGGCACAGGCACCGGTCAGCGTCAGCAAGAAACGTGATTTATATTTATGTAATACGCCGGGCTGCTGATTGGCCTGCTCTTCGCCCAAGGGATCGGTAACAAATCCCGGATGATCTTCCAGCTCCAGATGATGCGGCAGGACTTGTAACAGTAGCGGGTCTAAAGGATTGCCTGGCTGCATTTTGCCGACAAAAGCACGTGGCACGCGTAATTTGAACTGTTCACTAGCCAAAATGGCACCTGAGAGCAGCTGCGCCGGTGCGAGTTGCAGCAGTTCAAGCAGTTCGTGCGGATCGGTAATCAGGTCGCTAAGCTGTGATTGCCAGTTTTGTTCTTGATATAAATAATTCGTCATGCTGGAAGATTAACAGTAGAAGTGGGAGGGCAAGGCCAGAGGGTTGCAGTTTAACAGTTTGTCGAGAACCAGAATAATCTGCTGTGCGATAAAATTTGTCGTCATGACTATATGTCAAAAATGATGACAGCCGGATGGCATTTTAGCGTCCAGCAAGACATGAATAAACAAAGGATTTTCATGCCTGATGCTAACTTAGGCAGTGTGAAGGGCTGAAAGCGGAATTTTTCATTGCGGCGAGCGCCATTGCTCATTTAGAATACGTAACATTAAATGAATGTGCATGTGGCAACTTAATGTTCGTGTCAGACTTGCTAAATGACATTGCAACAGCCCTTAGCATCGATAGATTAAAGTTAGTAAGTTTGGAGAGCGCCAGTCATGGCCTATTATTCTACGAATGATTTCAAGTCAGGCCTTAAGGTTATGCTTGATGGTAACCCATGTTCAATCATGGAAAACGAATACGTAAAACCAGGTAAAGGCCAAGCCTTCAACCGCGTAAAATTACGTAACCTTAAATCAGGTAAAGTTCTGGAAAAAACATTCAAATCAGGCGAGAACCTAGAAGCGGCTGATATCGTTGAAGTAGAAATGGAATACTTGTACAACGATGGCGAAATGTGGAACTTTATGGATCCTGTATCGTTTGAACAGATCGCAGCTGATAAAACAGCGATGAGCGATGCTGCAAAATGGTTAAAAGACGATTCAAATGAAAAATGTACCATTATGCTGTTCAATGGCGTGCCGTTAAACGTGACTCCACCGAACTTCGTGGTACTTAAAATCGTTGAAACTGATCCAGGCGTTCGTGGTGATACTTCTGGCGGTGGCGGTAAGCCGGCGAAACTTGAAACAGGTGCTGTGGTACGTGTTCCATTATTTGTACAGCAAGAAGAAAGCGTTCGTGTAGATACCCGTACTGGTGATTATTTAGAACGTGCATAATGGTTTTAAAATAGACTATTATCGAGAGGGATGATCTAGATCATCCCTTTTTTTATGCCAAAGTCTTAGAGGAAAGTGAAAAGAACAGGCGTAAAGTCGCAAGGGAAAACAGCAGTACTTCGAACAACAACAACCGCGCTGATTTGTATGCATCACAATATGAGGGATTGAATGGAAACTTTACAAAAGAAGTCCACGCTGACTTCGAAAATAATTTGGCTTTTGGTAGCCATAGTGGGTGCAGTCTCCTTTGGAGTGCTGGCCCTGAGTCGGGGTGAGCATGTCAATGCAGTCTGGCTGGTACTGGCAGCTGCCTGTGTCTATAGCATTGCTTACCGTTTCTATAGCTTGTTTATTGCCACCAAAGTATTCGAGCTGAATGAGCGCCGTTTAACCCCTGCGCATCGTCTGGCCGATGGTCTGGACTATGTGCCAACCAATAAAAGTGTTTTGTTTGGCCATCACTTTGCTGCAATTGCCGGTGCAGGCCCGCTGGTCGGTCCGATCCTGGCCGCGCAAATGGGTTATTTGCCCGGAACCATCTGGCTCTTGGTCGGTGTAGTACTGGCCGGTGCGGTACAGGATTTTCTGGTGCTGTTTATTTCGACCCGTCGTGACGGTCGTTCACTCGGTGAAATGGCCAAGCAGGAACTCGGCACCTTTGCCGGTATTATCGTCATGCTGGGTGCCTTGGGTGTGATGATTATCATCCTGGCGGTGTTGGCACTGGTGGTCGTCAAAGCCTTGACCAATAGTCCGTGGGGCGTGTTCAGTATTGCTGCCACGATTCCGATTGCGATCTTTATGGGCGTGTATATGCGTTTTATCCGTCCGGGTAAAATTGCAGAAGTGTCGATTATTGGTTTTGTATTGATGATGCTCGGGATCATCTACGGTGAAAACATCGCGCAACATCCTTACTGGGGGCCGTTCTTCACACTATCGGGAACTGAGCTGACCTGGGCATTGATCATCTATGGATTTATTGCATCAGTATTGCCGGTGTGGCTGTTGCTTGCGCCACGTGATTATCTATCCACTTTCTTGAAAATTGGTGTAATTGCCGGTCTGGCGATTGGTATTCTGTTTGCCATGCCTGAAATGAAACTGCCAGCGGTGACCAAGTTTATTGATGGTACAGGCCCGGTATTTGCAGGCTCCATGTTCCCATTCCTGTTCATTACCATTGCCTGTGGTGCGATTTCCGGTTTCCATGCCCTGGTCTCTTCGGGAACGACACCGAAACTGGTCAATAACGAACGCGATATCCGTGTGATCGGTTATGGCGGTATGTTGATGGAATCTTTTGTGGCGATCATGGCTTTGATCTGTGCCGCAGTTCTGGATCCGGGAATTTATTTTGCGATTAACTCGCCAGCCGCCTTACTCGGGACTACCGCAGAAAGTGCGGCAGAAGCAGTGCGTACCCTTGGTTTTGTGGTAACTCCTGAAGCCTTGACTTTATTGGCTCAAGAAGTCGGTGAAAACTCGATTCTGTCACGTACAGGTGGTGCACCGACTTTTGCGATTGGTATGGCGCATATCATCACGGAAATTTTTAATAGCCGTGAAATGATGGCGTTCTGGTATCACTTTGCGATTCTGTTTGAAGCTCTATTCATTCTGACAGCGGTAGATGCCGGTACGCGTGCCTGTCGCTTTATGGTGCAGGATACAGTCGGCATCGTGATTCCTGCGGTGAAAAACTCGCATAATTTCTTTGGTAACTTGCTGGGTACTGCGGTTGCAGTCGCAGGTTGGGGCTTCTTCGTCTATCAGGGCGTGGTCGATCCACTCGGCGGCATTAACAGCTTATGGCCGCTATTTGGTATTGGTAACCAGATTCTGGCTGCGATGGCGCTCATTCTCGGTACAGTCATTCTGTTCAAAATGAAAAAACAGAAATATGTCTGGGTCACCATTATCCCGACCGTTTTCCTGTTCATTACTTCCATGACTGCCGGCTGGCAGAAGATTTTCCACGAAAATCCGAAGATTGGTTTCCTGGCACAAGCTGATCGTTTCAATACGGCCATTGCCAATAATGAAATCCTGGCGCCGGCTAAAAGTATTGCAGAAATGCAGACTGTGGCCATGTCGAATCAGATTAATGCCGCACTTTGTGCCTTTTTTATGATCGTTGCTTTTGTGATGCTGTTCGCCGCGATTCGCGTGATTCGTCGTGCTTTAGCAGATCCGAATCCTTCTGTGCATGAAGCGGAAGCCATCTATCGCGATCCTGAAGACATTCAGCCAGCGAAAGGTCATTAAGGAGAGTCTTATGAATCTGAAATTTGCCAAAAGCGGAAAAACCATGATTTATAAAATCATCAAAATGACCGTGATGTCACAAAAGGATTTGATTCTGAATCCGAAAAACTGGTCACGTATTGCGACCTTGTGGCAACGCTTGCAGCAAAGTTTCCGCCTGATGGTTGGGGTGCCAGATTACCAGACCTATGTGGAGCATATGCGCAAGCATCATCCAGATCTGGAAGCGATGGACCCGAAAACATTTTATCGTCACTGTGTGGATTCGCGTTATCCATCAGCAGGCGGCGGGATGAAAAAGTGTCCGTGTTAATCATTGAGTAAAACAAGCGCCTTTCGGGGCGCTTTTTTATGCCTAAATATCGGTCTTAAAAATGGCCGAGCGAATGACCTCTCATTTCATTCACTCAGTTGTTTCAGAATATTCTTGATTCAAATCCAGGATAAAAATAAATCTGCATACCTTTTAAGTATGGTGTTTTAACTATCATAAATAAAATGTATGCGAGGATTAATACTCGCACTAGAAGAAAAAAATGATTTCCTCTTGAACCGGTTTTTTTGCCTGTTTTCTATGTTGCCATTTTCTCCGTACTTGATAAAACCCACCTATTTTTATTTGAATTTTCGCCATTTTGTCGCGGGTATTCTCATTCAGTTACACAGATAGAGAATTGATCTTTTGGGGAAATTAAAATTTCAGTGTATGTTAATCCTAGACCATGTTTTATTAGGAAAATTAGTGTGATCTGGGGCATGAAACAAAAGGAAAATAACGATACTGCACATCTCAATACTGTGCTTGAACAAAAGATTGCAAGTTATGCACCCAAGATCCAGCATTTTTTTGAAGAGGTCAATGCCATCGTACTGGACAAGCAGGCCCAGACCAAGTTGGCGCTGTGCTGTCTGATTGCAGGTGGTCATGTTCTATTTGAGGATTTACCGGGTCTCGGGAAAACCACATTGGCGAGTAGTCTGGCACATCTGGCAGGATTGAAGTTCCAGCGGATTCAATTTACCAACGATATGCTGGCCAGCGATGTCATTGGTATTAATATGTTTAACCAGAAAGAACATCAGTTCGAGTTTAAACAAGGCCCGATTTTCACCCAGATTTTACTGGCAGATGAAATTAACCGTTGTAGCCCCAAAACCCAGAGTGCCTTACTTGAAGCCATGGAAGAGGGTTATGCCACCATTGATGGCGTACGCTATGCCTTGCCAAAACCATTCTGGGTGATTGCCACACAGAACCCGCTGTTTCAAAGCGGCACTTATGCCTTGCCGGAATCGCAGCTGGATCGTTTTCTGATGCGTTTGTCTTTGGGTTATCCATCGCGTCATGCCGAGAAGCTGTTATTACAGCAGGAATCCCGTTTTGCCCTGATTGCCAGTCTGGCGCATATTTTTACTGAAGATGAAATTCTGGATCTGCAAAGTCTGGCGCATCAGGTCTTTATGAGTGAAGCGATTCAGGAATATCTGCTGGATCTGGCGGAAGAAACCCGCAAGAACCGTCATGGCCTGTCCACCCGTGGTTTATTGGCACTCAAGCGTGCAGCACAAGCGCATGCGCTGATTCAGCAACGTGCCTTTGTCACAGCGGATGACGTACAGGCCGTATTTGTGGCGGTGACTTCACATCGTCTGGGTTTGAGTGAAGCTGAAACTTTGAATGTCATGCAACAGGTTGCGGTCAGCTAAAGGAGTCCTCTCTTGGATAAAACCTGGCAAGAATGGCTGGCCAAACGCTTTCAATTTTCACAGCAGAAACAGCTCTCGCAGAAAGACGTCTTGGTATTTATTTATCAGCAGGGCTATCTGTACCTGGTGTTGATCTTGATCACCTTTGTGGCAGGGGTGAATTATGCCAACAATCTGATTTTAGGTTTCTGCTTTTTAATCAGTGCTGTGCTGTGTATCAGTTTTTATCTGACGTTTAAGCAGCTGCATGGCTTGAAGATTGAATTAATCGCGGATGAAGTGGGGCAGGTCGGACACAGTCTGAATCTGCAAATGTATTTTCAGCAGCAGCAAGTTCGACCACATTATTTGTATATTAAAGCTGGAAATCAGCTACACAAAGTTTATCTGAATGCACAGAAGCAGCAGTTTATCCTGCCATTTTATGCAGAGCAACGCGGTAAATTTGATTATCCCGTCATTCAAATATATTCGGTTTATCCTTTTGGATTGGTTCGGGCCTGGACTTATCTTTATCATCAGCATACTGCCTGGGTTGCGCCCAAAGCAGAAGTTTTTAGCGCAGAAAATAGATACCATCTGAACCGCTTTGAACCAGATATGGATGAATTTCGCGAGCTGCGAAATTACCAGACTGGCGATTCCTTGCAGTCGGTATCCTGGAAGCAGTTTGCCCGAGGACAGGGCTTATATGTCAAGGTTTTTGAGCAGTATCAGGATGAACACAGTATCGAGATTCATTATGAACATATGCCGACGCAATCACATGAAGAAAAACTTGAATTTATGATGGGACTGATCGAGCAATGCGAGCAACAACAATGTGCTTATGCACTGCATTTGCCCCAAGCCGAATTGCCACAGGGTGCAGGTGAAGCGCAACTGCGTAAAGCCAAACAGTTATTGGCACAGGCCTAAGGCAGATAAAGCAATGATCAATGCAAAAATCCGTACTTCGATTGTACTGACCTTGAGCCTGATTCTCATCGCCCAGATGGCATTTATTCCGGTTCTACTCAGTATTATTTTTGCGATTAGTATTGTGTGTATCTGGATTTTCCTGAAACGTCAGCAGCCATTTCCTAAAACGGGTACTTTCCTGCTGACGGCTTTGGCACTCGGCAGTATTTATTTGAGCTATCATAGTTTTATTGGTGTCGAGGCTGGGGTAGCAGTTTTATCTACTTTTTTATTTGCTAAATCACTGGAAAGTAAAAATAAACGTGACCTGATTATTCTGTTTAATTTTGCCCTGTTTGTTGCTGCCAGTTCATTTTTATACAGTCAGTCATTTGGCATGGCGATCGTGATTGTGCTGTGTTTAATCAGCTGTCTGATTGGCCTGTACCGGATTCAGACCAGCGAGTTTGAGCAGGAGCCGACCACCCAGCGTGCCGCCTTACAACAGGATGCCAAGCATGTAGCGAAGTTTATCCTGTACGCCATTCCATTTTTTATCCTGCTGTTTATTTTCTTCCCGCGTTTGCCACCACTTTGGCATATTCCCATCCCAGAAAATAAAGGTGTGACCGGTATTAGCGACAGCATGTCGCCCGGTGATATTGCTGAATTATCGCAGTCTAGTGCATTGGCTTTCCGGATTATCGGTGATGTCAGTAAACTCCCACCGCGTTCAGAGCTGTATTGGCGCGCCTTGGTACTGGATGAATATGATGGTCAACGCTGGACCAGCAGTTTCGTCAATCAGCAACCTTTAATGCGACAGCCCATGGATAGCTCGCCAGTGCCGGTTGGATGGAACTATCAATATCTGGCTGCGGATCCTTCGGTGTTCTGGATCATGGGGCTGGAAAAATCAATACCTGTGGAGCGCCGTTATTATAACCGTCAGGACTGGAGTATTGTGCCGCGACGACTCACGCAACGTGTTGAACCGATTCCGCTGCAGTGGATTGGGACACAATATGATCCTCAGGCTGTAGGTCAATATCTTGCGCGAATCAATAGCCAGGTACAGCGCAGATTGGATCCTCAAGCGCAGCAGCTGGCACAACGCCTATATATGCAAAGTGCTGAAGATCCACGCCGTTATGTGCAGAACGTTCTCAACTGGTATCAGCAGAATAACTTTGTTTATACCCTGAAACCGGGCCAGTTGGGACAAAACCGGATTGATGAATTTCTATTTAACTCCCGGCAAGGGTTTTGTGAGCATTATGCATCGAGTTTCGTCATGCTGATGCGTTATGTCGGGATTCCTGCACGTGTGGTGACTGGTTATCAGGGTGGAGAACTGGCACCGGATCGTAAGAGTTGGGAGGTCCGGCAACTGGATGCTCATGCCTGGACAGAAGTCTGGTTAGATCAGAAATGGCAGCGCTTTGATCCGACTGCCATGATTGCGCCACAACGTATAGATGGCGGAATGCAAAACCTGATGTCTCAAGATGAAAGAGTTTGGTCAAATAATTCGACCTGGACATCGCAGAATAATCAGTGGATGACCAAGATGCGGGTCTGGAGCGATTATGCCAGCTACCAGTGGCAAAGCAAGGTGGTGGGTTATAATGCAGAATCGCAACAGAACTGGCTATCAAAATTAGGTCTGAGTTCGGCTTATTCGAGTATTATCGTTTTGCTCGGCAGTATTGCACTACTGATTCTAGCCTATGGACTCAGAATTTATCTAAAAGCCCGACAGGCTCAATCCCCATTTGATCGTGCTATCCAACAGTTGAATCAATCTTTAGCTGACGATCTCAAAAAACAGCCTGCTGAAACTTTTCATCACTGGATGCAGCGTTTATCCCAACAGGTTAAGGTCGAAAATCAGTCTGCATTTATAGAGGCAATCCGGATTTTTGAAAAATATCTTTATTCAGGAGCAGAACTTACTGATCAAGAATTGAAAAAATTCAAGTATTTGCTTAAAACTTGTGCTGATAGTTTAAAAATCAAATGAAAAGACTTGTCTTCAGTCAGAAAAATTTATAATATGCCATGCATTCTAGGTGTATAGCTCAGTTGGTTAGAGCGCTACGTTGACATCGTAGAGGTCAGCAGTTCGAGTCTGCTTATACCTACCAAGATTCTAAACGTTATGTTATAAGGGTTTTAAGCGAAAACAGTAGCTTAAAACCCTTTTTTGTTGTCTTGAATAAAGTCTACCCTTAACCGCCATATCCGCCATATCCGCCCTTTTGGCGGTTATGGCCGTTAAATTTAGACCAAGATTAGACCAAGAATATAGAGTTATAGATCATGAAAATGCCTAAAGCGGTCAAGCGCGGTGAAAGCTACAGAATTAAAATAATGATTGCTGGAAAAACATATTCAGTAACCAAAGACACAGTAAAAGAATGCGAGCAATGGGCTGCGCAAAAGATGCTTGAGGCAAAAGCAAATAAACTTTCTGAGAATCTAGGTGTAAAGCAACACTATCCCTTTAAAACCCTTTTTCATAAATATTATGATGAGCATGGGCGAAAGCTTCGTGGATCCAAATACGTCAAAGAGCAGTTAGCGCCGTTTGATGAAAAGTTTGGTGCACTGGCAGATATGTCGATTCATGACATCACACCAAAGCATTTAACCGCCTGGCGTAATAAACGCTTAAAACAGGTTGGAGCAAATACCGTGCTTCGAGAGATTGCGCTGTACTCTTCAGTTTTTAGCTATGCAGTCAAAGAGCTTTTCTTGTTGGAAACTAATCCATGGATGGGTATTAAAAAACCGGCCAAACCTAAAGCCCGTAATCGCCGTATTCGTGATGAGGAAATTCAGCTCATTTTAGAAGGATTGAATTATCGTGAAGGGCAGACACCGACATTACCAGAGCACTATGTTGCATGGGCGTTTCTATTTGCTCTAGAGACTGCAATGCGCCGTGGTGAAATTCTTGGTATTACCATGTCAGAAATTTATGATCGGCATGTGCATTTACCTAAAACCAAAAACGGTGATGCTCGTAATGTGCCACTAACTAAAAAGGCCTTGGCTTTGTTGGATCTGATTGATCATGATGGGCCTAAGCTGATTCCACAAAATGAAAATGCTTTCAGGTTAATGTGGGAGCGTCGCAAGGCAAAAGTAGGACTGGCAGATATTCACTTTCATGACACACGCCATGAGGCTATTACTCGTTTTGTGAATAACCAAAAATTACCGGTTGAAGTGCTGGCAAAGGTCACTGGTCATAAAAATATTAAAGTCCTGGTGAATACTTATTACAACCCGGATGTTGAAGATATTGCGGATATGATGGATGCATAAAATTAAAGCCCCTTAAATTGGGGCTTTTTCTTTAAATATAGTTTGTATGGCCTTTTTCATTGATTATTCCTTGGTCGCCCGCGTCTCGCGATAGGTTTAGCTGTCAAAATAGCGTGTGCTTGTTCTGGATCGTAAAGACATTTCCCTCGAGTACCTTTGTTGATTGCTGCACAGCGGTCACGGACAGCGTCGGGACTAATGCCATAGTACTGAGCCAATTCAGTAGACGATACCAGTTTTGGGCTTACATCCTTGATCGATACGATCTTTGCACCGCCAACTTCAGAGCCTACGAATAATTGAGGTGCTTCACCTTGTACGGTTATTTGAAAAATTCCCATTTAAGACACCTCCTTTAAACTTTGAACCACTCCAAACCGGTCATGCTTCGTGATAAAGATCGAAAGCATGCGATCAATTGCATCAGCATTACTGTTATCAACTAGAATATTAGTGATTCCAGATTTGTGAGATATGGATAGTCGCAAATCACCCGGATATCCTTCTGATGCCAAAAAGAAAACATCAGCTTGTTGTCGGTCTAGAACCAAATTGAAAGGCTTATCTTTGTGCAGCTCGTCAATGATGTACGTTGCTACGGCAATATTTTTTTGTTGGGTTTCATTCATATCAAGATCCTTGTGCCTGGATTACATAGCTGCGTATTTGGGCCAAAATAGAATCAAGCTCCTTGATATTAATATTCTGGCCGAACATTTGACATAAAGCATGACCAGCTACACTACCCATAAAGTGCAATGCTTCAATTTCATCTTGATCAGCAATTTCATTTGCTGCTTGGTTGAAATAAGTATTGCTAAACGCTTTCGCTAACTCCGATCCACTTTCAGCAATCAAGCCGACAGGTTCGATATGGTTGATAACCAGCATAGGTTTATTAGTCATTAGCTGGCTCCCGTGCTGCTTCACGTTCTTCAGCAATACACTCCTCTAAATGCTTAATACATTCAGACTTAGAGTCGAAAGGCCCTTGCCAGCAGCCATTGAAGTGAATATCCCATTCAACAAGGCCGTGTTCCTCAATTAGGTCTATTTGAACAGCTCCATAGAATGGAACGTCATGAGCAAACCAATGTTTATTATCGTCAGTACCAAATTCTAATTTGGAATTTTGAGCTACAACTTCGGCTTGATAAGCTTTTTCTGCATGCTTAATTAATGCTGATACTGGTGTACCCCTCATAAACCATGCCTGACCAATCATGCAGTTATTTTCTAAAACTTGTTCCGGCACCGCTTGGGCTTTGGCATCACGTTTTGCACGTAACCACATAACCCAACCGGTATTTAAAGTCTCATAAGCAACCTTTCGATCTTCATCATCTGTGTTGTTTACACATTCACTTTTGATTTCATAATCACCAGTGTTTTCATTGAAATTGAAAAACGGTAGAAGATGAGAGTGAATAAACTCAGCCTCAAATAATGGTTTTTGCTCAAGCCATACAACTTGTTTTTCTGAAATATCCATCACGCTGCCATCCTTAATACTTTTGGTGCCTGAGCCCGTAAAGAAACCAGTAAGGGCTTACCAACTTTCAAATACTGCTTAAGAAAAATGGCATAGCGCTTTTGGGTGGCTTCACTCATCTTTCCAGTGCTATCAATTTCAAGCGTAGGTTTATTTGATTTGCTGTATCGAACCAAGGCTGCATTCTTGACCAGTTTTGGTTGATACCCGTCATTCAATAGCCAGTTTTCAAAAGGTGCAGCCAGGCTAAAATGAATTTTCTTGGTGCCTTTGGGGTCAATAGGTGGGTAATTCATTTCACTATCCTTTAAATGACCATGCGCAGTGCATGGCCATTCGGTCTAATGGTTAGATATTTGCAGAGCCTTCAAGGATCGTCACAAAATCAGGGACACCTGGTAACGCCGTTTCAGTATCATCATTATTGAAAACGGTTTTGCCTTCGCGGATATAAGTCACGGTATCTTCCATAGACTTTTCAATCGCTTTTTCGAGCTGGTCCAAGTCGTACCACAAAGCAATATTTCCATCCTTGATGCGGTAGCGGAAACGGGCTGGAAGGGCATAGTGTTCACCACCACGATGAACCTGAATACCAAATACGATTTGTTCAGGAATATTCAAGTTGCCTTGACGCCCAGCACTGGCTTCAATGTTTTCGTTGTAGGTCAGTGACACTTGGCCATTGTCAGTACGAGTACCAGATTTAAAATCGATATTGGTTTTGGCCTGAAGGGTGTTCACGATTTCATAAAGCTCAGCTGCAGCAGGCTGATTCACATATGGCATTACATCTTCAAGGAATAATGCAAAATCCATCTGTGACATTTTTCGGCCAGAGTTCGCTACAACTTTTTCAAATTCAGGAGTTTTACTAACAATGAAATGGGCAGTGTGCTTGCAATGGCGTTGATAAGCATTAGCACCATAACCTGCAACTTTTTCGGCTTGGTGAAAGTCCAGTACCGCTTGAATTTTTCCACCCAATACATCTACAAAAACCATTGAGTCTTCGTCTGCAAAACGATTAACGTAGGCAATCAGGTCTTTTGCTGTATGCAAGATTGTTGCTTGATTAAGTTGAAGCGGACGCTCCAATGTTTCTTCAAAGGTGTGTACGCTGCTATCGTCAGATGTAACTACGAAAGGTAAAACGCCGCCAGCTTCCTGTAGAGAAGTTTGACCAATTACGAAAGCATCTTTATGCACTGTTGTACCTGCTTGATTGTTTTGTTCAGAGTTATTCATGTTGTTAAGGCCTTTTAATTAGCTGAGGTTTTTGAAAGTTGGTTTTTTGGTTTCCGGCAGTGCTTTCACATCTACTGGGCCGCTTGATTGGATCTGTTCAAGATTCAATTTCTGTTGGCGTGGATCTTCACGAACAAGCTGCTGTTTTCCATCGGTGAATAGAACCGTTGGTTCTTTATCGAACTTAGGAAGAATCGACTTAACGTCATCCATAATTTTGTAGACGCCGTTGCCGTTTGGCTTAATGGTCAAAGAGATAGTGACCTTGCTTTGCTTGCCGGTATCCGCCGTTGCCTGAAGTGCTTCAGTAAGCAACTCGTCAATTTCTTCAGCCACAGTACCGTGACGTAAATTTTCAAGTGTTTGAGCGAAAGAGGTTTTGTTTTTTGACATGGGTATTCTCCAGAAATTACTTGTGTAAGCCGTGTTGAATTAGTTGTTTGTTCCAACAGAAGTGGCAATTGCTTCAACCTGGCGATTAGACGTTTTGTCTGCCTGATCGATAAACATTGCCGAAAGACCTAAAAGGATTGAGAAAACTAAAGACCAAGCTGCAACATTTGAAGCGACTTCTTTCGCTACAGATTTAGGCTTTGGGTGTTGATACAAACACTCAGAGGTCATGCTGGATTGACCGAACTCTGGCAGGTTGCTTTGGATAGGGTTTTTATTCATAATTTATTTACTCACAAAGAGAGTGTGGGTCAGGCCTCAGGTTGTTCGTGCAACGCTGGGGCTTTTTGTTGCTTCGATGAAATTAATATAACTTAAGTTATAAAGATGTGTCAATAACGTAGGGAATATTATTTATAATATTTGTTATAACGGTTGTAATAAAAAAGGCGCTACATGAGCGCCTTTATAATTTAGGGTATTTACATTGATCCGCCTTTCCAGCAGATGCGACCTTCAATTTCTATTTTTTCTCTAATTTCTTCTAGTGAAAGTATGATGTCTGGGTATTGAACCTTGTCTGGATTATCCGATCTAATCACCCAATGCGTCACCATATTGATAAGGCGTTTCACATAATATTGCTCATCAATACACAAGAAATAAACCTTATTTGATTTTGGCGTGTTGTCGTGTGGATTAACCAAAAGCACCTGACCATCTTCAATAGAAGGGTACATGCTTTCGCCTTTCGCATAGATCACACGCAGATCATCTGGATTAGGTAAGCCTTGCTCTCTAATCCACTGTCGGCTAAATACCAGACCACCCTTAACCTCCACGCTGTCTATGATAGAGCCACCGCCACATGAGCCATAGATATCAAACTGAGGAACAAGAACATATTCATCAACGCTTGGCTTTTCACCCGGGTTTTCACCACCGACCACAACAAAGTCATTAAGGCTTCCAGACTGCTTCTTTATGTACTCTTTCCCGTAGATTAGGTAATCCACTGAGGTATTTAAAGCCTTCGCTACCTGAGCAATATATTTTGAGTTATCGGTCTCATTATTCTCAATTTTAGAGATAGCGGCTTGCGACACCTCTGACTTTTTAGCCAGTGCTGATTGTGACAACCCCAATCTAGTGCGTGCCTCTCTAACTCGATCACCACAAGTTAAACCAACCATAAGAAGACCCATAACAAATAATTACCTGTGTAATAATTTAACGTAATTTAAAATAACATGGATTATTGACTTGTCAAAACAAAAGTTATAAATTATAACCTAAGTTATAAGGAAGGTCGTTCTATGAATTGGGAATCGATTATTAATCAGTTGTTGGAAAAGATGACCCAAAAGGAATTAGCGGCTTTGGCTGGTTGTTCTCAGCCGTTTATCTCTTTGCTGTCATCTGGTCAGCGAAAGAATGTGGATTATGAAACAGGGCAGAAACTTATTTCTCTTTGCGTAATTCATGAAATTGAAACCACCAGAAACGAGAAAGCCCCAGCTACCGCAAATAGCTAGGGCTTTTGTGTCTAAATCCCAGGAGATTCAAACATGAATATGATGACACAATTTAATCATAATCAACAGAGCATGACAAGTCTTGATATTTCAGAGCTTTGTCAAAAACGTCACGATAATGTTAAGCGCCTTATCGACAGCCTTGTTAATCAGCAAGTAATAGCATGTCCTCAAATTGAGGTTGTGCAAAAAGAAGCCAATAGTCGAAATTACAATGTTGAGGTGTATGTTTTCTCTGGCGAACAGGGCAAATTAGACTCAATCACTGTAGTCGCTCAGCTTTGCCCAGAGTTCACAGCAGCACTGGTCAAGCGTTGGTATGATCTTGAAAACCAAAACGCCGTCCAACTTCCTCAAACTTTTGCAGAAGCACTTCAATTAGCAGCCGATCAGGCGCGAAAAATTGAAATTGATAAGCCAAAAGTGGAGTACTACGAAAAAATCGTAGTGCGTGACACCTTGCTTAACGCTACTCAAGTGGCCCAGAAACTTCGAATGTCAGCCATGGCAATGAATAAATACCTTGATCAATTCGATGTGTATAGCCGTGGTGTCAAACGTGCGCGTGTATTCCAGCAATGGTTTATCGATAAGGGTTTTGGTGAGCTTAAGCAAACTGAGCTTGGCTTTTCTCAACCTATGTTCACCACAAAAGGCGAAGCATGGGTAATTGAAAAGCTTACAAGTGAAGGGGTGGTGCAATGAGCAGTTTTATTTCTAACGCCTTCATGCTGCCTAATGACCTAATTGACAAAGGTTATATGGCTCATATGAAAGGCCCAGCTTTGCCTTGTTATCTATTCATTGTGCGTAAAACTCGTGGCTGGAATAAATCTGACGATAGCATCAGTGTTTCTCAACTGGTGGCGGGTACTGGATACAACAAAGACTCAGTCCTAAAAGGTTGTGAAAAATTAGTTCAAATGGGTGTTATTGAGCGTAAATCCTTCTCAAATCAGCCGGCAAAGTATGTTCTAACTGACAGTATTTTTGCAGTCGATATTTTAGATAGCGAAAAAAACGCCGTCGAAAATATAGAGGGGGGAGTCGATATTTTAGATAGCGTGCACTCTAAAGATTCGACCCACAATAACAACTCAAAAACAACTAATACAAAAACAAATAAAGATAAGGGTGAAAAAGAGAAATCTTCTTCTAAAAAACCAACTGCATTCGATGCAAAACCAGTTGAATTACCAGTGAACGTAAATCGTGATCTATGGATTCAATTTGTTGATATGCGCAACAGCATCAGAAAACCACTTACTGAAAACGCCGTAAACCTTTTGATTAAAAAATTGATTGGCTTTGGTGATCAGGCAAACCAGTCACTGGAAGCTTCAATCATTGGAAGTTATCAAAGTGTTTACCCACCTAAACAACAAAACCCAGTTCAAAACCAACAGCCAATGCAACGCCGTCGCTTTGGCAACCAGGCAGATCCAAATCAAATGCGCACAGTAGGAGAGTCAAACTAATGAGCAATATTCAATTATTCGAAAACGCTTTTGCTGTGAACTTTCCAGTTGAAGTAGCTGAAATGGTTTTAAACCGCATTGGTGATGTCTACGGCGCTGAGTTCAGTAAAAAATATGCAGGTTATTCAGATGAAGAGCTTGTTCAGTTGGCATGCACTGTTTTGAGTGGCCTAACTCCGGCTGATATCACTCGCGGCATCTTGCGTATGAATTCTGAAGAGTGGTGTCCAAACCTTCCGAAATTCCGTAGCTGGTGTGAGCAGGGCGGTGATTGGTGGACTGCTGACATGGCATGGGCAAAAGCACTGCAGTTTGAAAATGATAAAAAAATGGAAATTACAACTCTCGCAAAACGTAGTCTGGATGAGGTACGCCATATCCTCAATGTAGAGGGGCAGAAAGCAGCGCATTACGCCTTTAATGCGATTTATCAGGACTACCTTGCACGTGCAAAGGAAAAAGGCCGTGTGCAGCAAATGTGGAAGAAAGAAGACAAGTCGGAAAAGACTAAGTCTTTAACTTATGACGAGCGCAATCGTAAAGGTGTGCCATGTCCGCCCGAGTTGGCTGCAAAAGTGAAAGGTGCTTTTAAGCGTGTAGGGGGTGGGGTGTGATTAAGGAAAATATCCACATCTTTGACCGGATGATGCAGGTTTTGCAGATTATCCGCGATAACAAGATGGTGATTACATCAGACCTGGTTAGTGTTTTTGGCATGAGCAAGCGAACCGCACAGCGTTACATGCTGCAACTTGAGCAGCTTGGTTATGTTCACTCACTGCCATCTGAATTTGGTTATGAAAAACGATACTTTTTGACAGATAAAACAAAAGAAATATTTGGGGGTGCAGCATGAACATCAATAAATCAGAATTTTTAGAACTCGTAAAAGCTGAAAGCGTAGCGCGTAAATCAACAGCGGTTCCGACTGAGAGAGAAAAGCTGCGTAAACAGTTAAACCGGGACGTTAAGAAGTTTCTTAAGAGTGGTGGCTGGGTTGAGCAGTTACCAGGTACGGAATTTAAACCACGTCCACAGCGGTCAACAGTGGAAAGCAGTGAAAATGGATATATTTCCCAGTACCAGAAAACGCGCCTGGCGAACTGGTGTAATTCGGGCGGACATTCGAACCCGAGGCGCAATATTTTGTCTGAATTAACTGGTATTTCGCTTCAACGAATTAGACACACCACGGTGATGGGTCATAGCAACCGCTTAACTCGGGGTGAGTACAAGAAAATCTGTGCGGTGATATCGAAGGCCGAAGAATTGCAGAAATTGCGCGACGATGAAGTGCTTAAAAGGAAGGCGCTTAAAGAAAAAACAACACAAAAAATAAGATATCAAAAAAGGAAAGCAGCATGAACTTAATCGAGAAAACAGAATTAAAGGAATGTGACCATGATTGGGAAAATATTTCCAAGATTGGGGACGCCAAGCGTCAACTTATCTGTACCTATTGCTCAGAACAAAAATCAGAGCCTTTTGATGTGAATGTAAAGCAGTGGTCGGATGAGGAAACGGACCATTGTAGTGATATCAAGAACCACATTAGCCCGAATACAAAGGTGATCGAGCGATGAAAGAACAATTCGAAAACTTCTTCATAGCTCAGTCTTTCTATCTGCAACTGAAATATATCCATGGGGATCGCTTATTTGATTTTGATCAGGGGATTGGGTACCGCAATTTAACCGTACAAATCGCATATGTGTGCTGGTGCAAAGATGACAAGGAGTTTGTGCTGTGAGTGAAATGAGTCTTGAAGAGAAACTGTGCAAGAACTTAGAGGATAGTTGTATCGAGGCTTATAAAGCTGGTCAGCAATCTATGCAAGCCGCCTTAAGAGAATGCGATGAAGTCATCAAGCTTCAAGACGCTGATTTGCGAAAGTATGAGAAGCAGATTGAAAGCCTAAAAACCCAACTAGCTGTCTACAAAGAAGATATGGCAAAGGATGCGGAAAAGATTGCTGAACTAACCAATAAAATTGAAAAACCTTGCCGTTGGTGTGGATTTGAAAATAAGCGAGGTGCCAATGACTAAAATCCTCATTGGTATCGATACAGGGGTAAATACCGGTTACGCCGTGGCAATGGACCATGGCACCGGTGGGGAGTTGCACTAGGTGGAGTGCTTAAGCATCACCAAGGCAATGCAGGCTGTTCAGGAAATAAAAGCAATTCATGGGAAAGATAATTTAAAGCTGTATATCGAAGATGCACGTAAACGCACTTGGTTTACTGGTGGTAAAGAAAAAGCTCAAGGCGTGGGGTCGGTAAAGCGTGATGCGCAGATCTGGGAGGACTGGTGTATAGAACAAGAGTTCAATTACATCATGGTTCACCCAAAAGCAAATGCTACTAAAACCAAAGCGGATCTATTTAAGAAGATTACCGGTTGGACTGGCCGCACGAATGAGCATGCACGTGATGCAGCAATGTTGGTTTTTAAAAGATTTTGGAAGGTTTAAGGGAAGAATATAAATGAGCGCAATTGTAGAAGTAAAACCAACGGTTCGAATGATGCAGAATGAATTGGCGCAGTGGGGTAAATGGGCGCGTCATGCTTCATACAATCCAAGTGAATTGACTTATACCTCACCTACATATGGTTTGATGCGTTTGAAAGAGGGGCAGAAGTCGTCAGGTATTCAGGTGATGCTAGATGATGATGCTTTGGTTGCTGTTGATCACCTGGTGACGCAGTTGCGCTTTTCACGGCCAGATCTGTACCAGTGGATTGAGTTCCATTATTTGAAAGGGTATTCGATCGCCGTTTTGGCGAGTAAGACCAAGGTGGCTCGATATAAAATTGATGGGTATTTGTTGGCAGCTGAGAGCTGGTTAGATTGCCGATTAAATGATTTGGTTGCGAGTGTGAATTGACTTGCATTGTATACAGCAAACTACTATATTTGTGTTATTGTCGCTGTAGTTGCATTGATCGACTACATAGAACTTAAAGGCTCGCCATATGGTGGGCTTTTGCGTTATGGTGGTTTCATTAATTTCTGGTGGTTTTTAAATTAATGCCGCCACCCAGATTTTACATACATCAAAGCTTGGTCAAATGATCGGGCTTTTTTGTTGCCTGTAAAAAGGCAGCCCATTCCTGCTGGAGTGCTGACCAGTGGAACATGCCATCGAGTAAACTTCCTTCGGGAATCCAGACTAGGGAGTAGCGTCCCGACCTAAAGAGGATTGAAAGCAAGTAAAGCAGACCGTGCATGTTAGGTGTGTGTGATTGTGAGTAGCGTTAGATCAGTTGCCGAGCTGATTCTGTCGAAAACTAAAGGCAAGGGTGTGGCAGATCACCACATCCTTTTTTTAATGCGCCATTAGCTCAACTGGAAAGAGCATGGGTTTTCTATACCAATGGTTGTGGGTTCGAATCCTACATGGCGTGCCAAAATCAAAATACTATTTCAAGCTAGCAAAATACTATTTTAAATGCTCAAAATAATATTGACAGTTTGGTTTTTAATTCCCTCGAATTCGATACCTTTAAAACTACAAATATCGGACTAAGAATTTGCTTGATCGTTGCTTGCTTAACCGGGTAGAAATCTTGCTTAGTTCGACAAATTTACCGACATTATTTTCGGTAGTAAATATTCTAAATTTATGTTTTATAAGTAAAAGTAACTGAAATTTCTTGCTATATGATTGCTTGATTGTCCGGGTAGAAGTCATGCTCCAATTTCTAAAACGATTATTCTGCTTTCATCACTATGACTACGAGTCTGATATTTTCATTCAGGTGGAATGTCGTAAGTGTGGAAAGCGTCGAGACAATTACACGAATTAGCCGAACGTATTACGGCACATAAGACCCCACTCAATTCTGGAGATTTGAGTGGGGTTTTTCTTTTCTTATTGGTGGTGCGTATGGATGTCAAAGAAGCCCAAAAAAATCTAAATGAATTGCATGATGAACTGGTGAAGTATCAGAACCTGAGCCGGGCATTCATGAATAGCAAACAGATGATGGCTATTGATGAAGTAATGGCAAACATCCGTACTCGCATGAAGAACATTCAAATCAATTTAAGTCGGAGATAGCGCCGTGGGTACAAGCGATCAAGAACGACTCGATGCCTTTAAGCGGGATCTATACCAGGACATAGCTGATCGTAAGCGATTGTTTGAGGCTGAGACTGGTTTGGCAATCAAAGATGTTGAGTTGGTATTTGTGAATGTCTCCACTGTAGATCAAGTCAATCAATACCTGCTTAACGAAATCAATGTGATCTTAGGTGATTCAGATGACATGTGCATCGTGTGAAAGAAACCGTGAATGGATAAGGAAGCAAAGTGAACGAGCAAAAGAGAGAATGCGGCTGTGTATCGAACGCCTTACTGGTCGAGATGCTTCAAGCAATGAACAACCAAAGCCAGGCGATGACAGCTCAAAGCAATCTACTGGCAGAGCAGAATAAAGTCATGGCTCGTATCGTTGATCAGAACAATGAGCTGATAGCGATGATGCAGACCGAAGATGATGAAGATAAACCTAAGTCACCTTATTTGGATTAATGGATATGGAAGCAATTATTAAAGAGCTGAGCCCAGATAGTGTTGCTGTTGTAGTTTTCTTTAATCAAACCATGTTCGGCAATCCACATGTTCGTGAATCAATTCAACAGAAAATGTCAATCATGAGTAAGCGTATTGGAAAGACCTTTATTGCTTTGCCATGTGGAGCCAATATTCAAGAGTTAGATGACCAGCAGTTAAGGGAATTGGGTTTGATTCGTGCTGATTGTGGTAGCAATCAATGAGCAGGCCATGCCGTGAGTTCCGGTGTCGAAATCTAACCAAGTCACCAAGACAACAAGGTTATTGTGATGAGCATGCACATAAGCGTAGCAACTGGACAGCACGTCAAGATCGATCAGGATCAACTACGGCGCGCGGCTATGGCCATGCTTGGCGAGTACTGCGTGAAAGCATTTTGAAGCGTGATAACTATCTCTGTGTTAAGTGCGCTGCCAGTGGTCGTGTAGCAGAGGCTACAGACGTCGATCACATCAAGGCTAAGGCTCACGGTGGTACAGATGATCCAGACAATCTACAGTCGTTGTGTGCACCATGCCATAAAGAGAAAACAGCAAACGAAGGAAAACAAAATGGATAATCAACATCAAAAAATCAAAGGCTATCGCGATCTATCTCAAGAAGAAATTAATCTCATGAACGAAATCAAAGTACTTGGCCCACAAATCCAGACTGTGATTGAGAAGGTTGAGAAACATATCGCAACACAGCGCTACAACTGTCGTTGTGATGCAAATATGCAAGTGTGTGATGTTGAAGAAGATCGCCGTCTTGATGCAGCAACACCAGAACGCTTTGCTGCTATGGCCAAGACCGATTTACAAACAGGTTTGATGTATTTGGTACGCGCCGTTGCTCAGCCTACAAGCTTCTAGGGGGAGGGGGTAGGTCGAAAGTTCAGGGCCTTAGCCTAAATGACCGCCCCCCTCCGTTCATTTTTACGTGCGCGAAATTAAAAATTCAGGGTGTTGACAAATGGGTGGAGTTTCTTCTGTTCCTGGGCGTGGCCGAAAGCCAAAACCGCAGGAAGCAAAACGGGCAGCTGGCAACCCGGGCAGACGTCCTCTCAATACCAATGTGCCTGAATTTGCTGATGTCGTTGATATTGATGTGCCGGAATATTTTTCGACAATGGAGTACGCGGACATGATGTGGCGTTCGGTTATTCCAGAGCTGTTAAAAAATAAAGTTCTTAAAATTACAGATATGCACAACGTGGAAATGTTCTGCATGGCTTACCACAACTTGCGCGTAGCCCAAAAAGAAGTAGTCCAAAAAGGACCAACACTGGAAACAGCGCAAGGCAGTACGATTAAAAATCCAGCCTTGACTGCAGTGAATGAAGCATCAAAACAGATGGCTTCTTTTGGAGCAATGCTGGGTCTGGATCCATCTTCCCGGGGGCGGTTAGGTGGTGGGGGTAATAAACCTAAAACAAATAAATTTGCGCAGGTGCTGAATATGTAGCGAGGCCGAAATGACAGCTTTCCCAAACGTTGGCATTGCAAATAGATGGGCAAAGCAGGTTGTTTCAGGAAAAATACCTGCATGTAAGTGGGTAAGACTTGCTTGTAAACGCCACTTAGATGACCTGATTAAGTCAAAAAATAAAGATTTTCCTTATAAATTTGAGCCAAAACTAGCAGAAAAGAAGATCGCTTTTATTGAGTTGCTGCCCCATACAAAGGGTGAGTGGGCAATGAAGCGTCTGAGTATCACGCTTGAGCCCTGGCAAAAGTTTGGTATTGGTTGCACATTTGGTTGGGTTCGTAAAAAAGATGGGTACCGCCGCTTCCGTGAAAGCTATTGGGAGGTGCCGCGTAAAAACGGTAAGTCTGCGATTGCCGCTGGTGTTGCTCTCAACATGTTTGCCAATGATGGTGAATTTGGTTCAGAAGTTTATGCTGGTGCTACCACCGAGAAGCAGGCTTGGGAAGTTTTTAAACCTGCACGCTTAATGGCGGTACGTTCGCCAGACTTCATTGAAGCAGCTGGCGTACTGATTAATGCCGGTAGCTTAGAGATTCCAGATGAAGGTTCTATCTTTGAGCCTATCATTGGTGATCCACCTGATGGCCAGTCACCGCATTGTGCTGTAGTCGATGAATTCCATGAGCATCCAACATCTGCGCTGTATGACACCATGCAGACCGGTATGGGTGCACGTCGACAGCCTATGATTTTCACAATCACAACAGCTGGCTTCAATATTGAAGGCCCTTGTTATGATTTACGTGCACGTGTTCAGGAAATGCTCTTGGATACCGTACCAGATGATGAGCTGTTTGGCTGGATATGGACCATTGATGAGGGAGATGACTGGACAGATCCGGCAGTACTGGCCAAAGCAAACCCCAATTATGGGGTTTCTGTTTATTCTGACTACCTGGAATCTCAGCAACGCCGGGCAATTCAGAACGCATCAAAGCAAGGTGCTTTTAAAACTAAGCACTTAAACGTTTGGGTATCAGCAAAATCTGCATTTTTCAACATGGAAAAGTGGAAGGCCTGCGGTAATCCAGACCTGAACATTGATGACTTTGAAGCAACGCCTTGCATGATGTGTGTGGATCTATCATCAAAAATCGATATTGCAGCACGTATCAACCTGTTCTATCGAATAGAAGATGATGGTCGACTGCATTACTACTGTATAGATCCGCAGTTCTATCTACCTGAAGACACGGTTTATAGCGGTGATGAAAAGCAGGTGGTTGAGCGGTATCAGAAATGGTTCAACAAAGGTCTGCTGAATGTCTGTGATGGCTATGAGAATGACCTGAATCAAATTGCAAAGGAATTAATCGAAGATGCTCAGCGAGTGTCTTTGACTGAGGTTCCTTACGATGAGTGGGGTGGATTCCAGATTGCAAAAACTGTGGATGATGCCGGATATACCTCAATCAAGATGCCCAAAACCACAAAGACATTCTCACCAGCAATGAAGGAGCTTGAAGCTGCTATTGCTGCAGGTCGTTTTCATCATGATGGAAATCCAATTCTTAGCTGGATGATCGGTAATGTTATTTCTAAAACAGGAAAAAATGAAACCGAGTTCCCGGATAAGGAAAAGAAGTTTAAGAAAATTGATGGTGCTGTAGCGTTATTAATGGGCATCAGTCGGGCAATGGTGCTTGCAGGGGAACCTACAGGTGATGAATTTTATGATGATCCAATTATGGTAGGTGTTTAATGAGTACAAAGAAGCCGGGTCGGTTTGCTCAAGCAGCTTTGCGCTTCCTTGGGCTGGATGGGCATCTGAGTCTGGAGCCTGAATTATTAAGGGCATTATTGGCCACATCGAGTGGCAAGCATGTAACTGTAGATTCGGCGCTTCAATTGAGCGCCGTTTTTTCATGTGTGAGTTTGATTTCAGAAACTGTATCAACGCTGCCTCTTAAGATTTACCAGCGAAAAGCGGACGGTAGTCGGGATGTTGCAGTTAAGCATCCGCTCTACAATCTTCTCTGCCGGTCACCAAACTATGAAATGACACCTAGCCGGTTCATGCTGATGATTGTGGCCAGTATCTGCCTATGGGGGAATTCATACATTGAGATTATTCGCAGTGCATCAGGCCGGATTATTTCATTGAATCCATTGCTACCCCAAAACATGGTGGTGACCAGGAACAAGACCAATGGAATGCTGAAATACACTTATACCGAAAGTGGTGTTAAGCGTGAAATCACTGAAAAAAACATGATGCATGTTCGTGGTTTTGGTATCGATGGGGTGATGGGCTTATTTAAGGTCCAGAAAGCGCGTGAAACCATTGGGGCTGCACAGGCTGCTGAAGAAGCTGCGGCCAAGTTCTTTGAAAACGGGTTGCAGACATCAGGTCTTTTATCTGCCCAGGGGAAATTAACACCGGATCAGCGTGAATCACTTAGAGACAACATGAATAAATTCATGGGATCCAAGAATGCCGGAAAAATGATGGTGCTTGAAAACGGTATGGAATACCACGGCATCACCATGAATCCTGAAGCGGCTCAGATGTTAGAAACTCGGACATTTGAGATTGAGGAAATTTGCCGCTGGTTCCGGGTACCGCCATTCATGGTCGGGCATTTAGATAAACAAAGTTCATGGGCTTCAAGTACAGAAGGCATGAATATGCAATTCCTAACCAATACCTTACGCCCTCTACTGGTCAATATTGAGCAGGAAATTGCACGGTGCCTGATTGGTGCTGCAGAGTTTGAAACTTACTATGTTGAATTTAGTGTGGAAGGTTTACTCCGAGCAGATTCAAAAGGCCGTGCTGAGTACTATGCATCTGCACTTGATCATGGTTGGTATAACCGTAATGAAGTCAGACGCAAAGAAAATGAAGCACCTATTCCGGGCGGGGAAATTTATACAATTCAATCGGCATTAATTCCGCTTGATAAAGTCGGGACCAATTACAAAGGTGATAATAATGAGCAAACGAAACCTGCTGCCAGTCGCTAATTTTAATGCAAAAGAAAAAGGTGGTGTTTCACCGTTAGCTTTTGATCGTTGGAATCCTGCAATTAAAGCATCAGATGAAAATGAAAACACGATTGGTATTTACGATCCGATTGGTTATGACTACTGGGATGATTCTGGTGTAACTGCTAAGCGGATCAGTACTGCATTGCGCTCACTTGATGGCGCTGATGTTGTGGTCAATATCAATTCACCAGGTGGTGATGTATTTGAAGGCTTGGCTATTTATAACCTGCTTCGTGAATACAAAGGTCATGTGACTGTACGTGTTTTAGGGGTAGCAGCTTCAGCAGCATCGTTTATTGCCATGGCAGCTGATGAGATTCAGATTGCCCGTGCTGGATTCTTTATGATTCACAATGCTTGGACAGGGCTTTGGGGGAATCGCAACGACTTGCGTGAAACTGCAGATTTCCTTGAGCAGATCGATGATACGATTGCTGATATTTATCATGTGCGATCCGGCCTTGGTATGGATGAGCTTAAAGCTGATATGGATAAAGAGCGCTGGATCAATGGGCGTGATGCTATTGATAGTGGCTTTGCTGATGCTTTCCTGCCATCTGACGTGGTTGTTGAAGATACAAAGAACTTCACTAAAGAAAAAGTCGCTGCTCATAAGGCAGATATCTTGCTTGCCAAAGCAGGAATGTCTCGAAGCTCACGACGGGAACTTATTCAAGATTTAAAGGGTACGCCTGGCGCTACCAACCAAGCTACGCCAAGCGCTAGCAATGATGTACTCGAAAGTGTTCTTCAAAGTATGCGTAACGCTACTGAGAAATTTAGCACTTAAAACCTGATAGCAATTTTATGACCGCCTATATGGCGGTTTTCTTATTTTTGAGAGATGAAAAATCATGACTGATCAAACTAAAGACCAAACAGCTCAGGCCCTTAAAGACGTAAACACTGGCTTAAAGAATCTGACTGAAAAAGTTCAACCAATGGCTGAAAATGCTTTAAATGAAGCAAAAAAAGCTGGTGAACTGTCTACTGAAACTAAAGCGGCAGTGGATAAAGCACTTACAGACCTAAATAATCTGCGCCAAGCCCAAAATGACCTACAGGTGAAGTTGGGTGAAGCTGAGCAATTATTTGCACGTGGTGGCACTGGTAATCCAGGTGCACAAGTAGATGCTCGTGCTGGTGATCTTGCTGTAAAAGATGAGCAAATTATTTCGTTTGCAAGCAATGCAACTTCTGGAAAACGTATCAGTGTAGCCGTTCCCCGTAATGCACTGACATCATTTGCAGTAAACCCTGTTGATGGTTCGACTCGTATTGTGACTGCGCCAAATCAGCGCGTGACCATCCGTGACCTATTAGCTCCAGGTCAAACGGCCAGTAATGCGATTGCTTACTTACGTGAAACTGGATTTACCAATAACGCTGCGCCAGTAGCTGAAAACACCACCAAGCCATATTCAGAATTAACATTCGAAGAAGTGCTGGAAGGTGTGAAAACGATTGCCCACTTGCTTAAAGCATCGAAACAAATTCTTGATGATCTGCCACAACTGCAGAGCTTCATCAATGGTCGTTTGCTTAATGGCCTTAAGCGTGTTGAAGATGCGCAACTGTTATTTGGTTCAGGCACTGGTAACAACCTGCATGGTATTTATACTCAGGCAACTGCTTATTCAGCTCCAATTACGATTGCATCACCGACTCGCGTAGATACTATGCGTTTGGCCATGCTGCAAGCTGCTTTGGCAGATGTATTTGCAACAGGTCATGTGATGCATATGAATGATTGGACTGCAATTGAATTACAGAAAGACACCACCGGTGCATACTTGTTTACCAACCCATTCTCACCTAATACGCCAAGTCTTTGGGGGTTGCCGGTAGCAGACACAAATCACGCTGCAATGGCTGGAAACTTCCTTACCGGTAGTTTCGCGGACGCAGCTCAAATCTTTGACCGTGAAGATGCAAACGTGGTGATTTCAACCGAAAATGCTGATGACTTCGAGAAGAACATGATCTCGATTCGTTGTGAAGAGCGTCTGGCATTGGCTGTGTATCGCCCAGAAGCATTTGTAAAAGGTGCATTTCCAGCTTAATTAAAATCCTGAAGGGGCCAGTCGGCCCTTTCACCTTGGAGTTTAGAACATGAAAATTAAATTCTTAGATGCTGCAATGCTTGGAAACAAGGTTTATGTCAAAGGTGATGAGGCTGAGATTCCAGATATTACGGCCGGCGAACTCATCAAGAAAAAATTAGCGATTGACCCTGAACGGGCAGCAGCTGATAAAGCCAAAGCTGATGCGGAAAAGAAAGCCAAAGCCGCAGCCGATAAAGAGGCTAAGGCCAAAACGGACGCAGAAGCTAAGGCAAAAGCCGAGGCTGAGGCGAAAGCTGAAGAGGAAAAGTTAAAGGCAGAAGAAGAGGCGAAAGCCAAAGCTGCTGCAGAAGAAAAAGCTAAAGAAACTAAAACAAAGTAAGGTCATATCATGCCAGTTATTAACATTGAAAAAGCTATGGTTCATTTGCGAGTAGATGACGATACTGGCGGTGATGTCCTAGCTAAGTTGAATTCAGCAGAAGATAAAGCGGCTCAATATTTGAACCGCTTTTTTTATGCCACTTCAGCTGTATGGACAGAGGCGATTTATCTCACTTTGGACCAGCTCAATTATGAGCTTGTAAAATACAAAGAGAGTTGCGATGCAGCTAATCTGGTTACAGATCCAGTCTCAAGAAATATGCTGTTATCTGCGGCTGAAAACCTTAAAAAAGAAGCTCAGCGCAATACCAAAATGGCCATGCAGGGCATTGTTATCAATCCATCTATTGAAGCTGCCGTTTTATTGATCTTAGGTAGTCTTTATGAAAATCGAGAAGATGAAACCAGTACCACGATAAATGAGTTGCCAAAAGGCGCTTTGTGGTTGCTCGATCCATACCGTTTAGATCTGGGGGTATAGATGAGAGCAGGCCCTTTAAGACATCGCATCCGTATTGAAGCCTTTACCGAAACCCAAGATAAAACCACAGGCCGTATTACTCAAGCCTGGACAGAGTTTTGTACGGTTTGGGGGAAACATGAGGCCTTATCTACACGCGACCAGCTGCAAGCCCAAGCGATTGATTCAAGCATGACCGCACGTTGTCGCATTCGTTACAGCTCAAAGGCAAGTCAGATTGATTCAACCATGCGTCTATATTTCCGGGATAAGTACTGGAAGATTGACGGTGATCCGGTGCCAGATAATGAAGGCGGTCTTGAGTGGTTGACGCTCAACCTTGCAGAAGGTGAATCAGAATGGCAGCAGTCGATTTAAATATTGAAGGCTTGGATGAGTTCAATAAGAAAATAGCTGAGCTGAAAGACATCAAAAAGGTTAGATCAAAGGGTATGGCAGCTGCCCGTAAAGCAATGAAAATTGTTGAGCTCTCGGCAAAGATAGGTGCCGCTTATATCGATGACCCTGCAACCCGGGAAGATATCCAGAAAAACATTACCATTCGAGCTGGAAAAACGAAATCTCTTTCAACCATTCGCATGCGTGTTGGTATTCGAGGAGGCGCTGCAGTAAATGCCAAATCGGATCGGGCTAAGCTGGCTGCTTTACCAGGTGGTGAAACGGTCTACTGGCGTTATATTGAATTTGGCACAAGTAAAATTCCTGCAACGCCGTTTATGCGTCCAGCTTTATCTGAAAACATTCAGAAAGTCACCGGTGAATTTGCAAAAACATTTATGAAGTCAATTGAGGCAGCGATTGCAAAGGGCAAAATTTCATGACAGCACCTATTTTCCCATTACTTAATGCGAGTGATGAAGTTAAGTCTTATCTGGAATCTGGCGGGATTTTACGTGCATTTGAATTTGGTCTTGCACCAGATAAACCAAAGCCGCCGTATCTGGTATGGCAGGATATATCTGGTATTCCGCAAAATCATTTAGATTGCCCGGCAAACATCGATCATGTGACGATCCAAGTTGATATTTATACGACGAATGCTGATGACCTGCGAAATATCCGTGAAGCAGTTCGTAAAGCATTTGAGCTTGATAACTCGTGCACTGTAACCGGTCTGCGTGGCAATGAGCGTGATCCAGACAGCAAGATGTACCGAACCGGTTTCGATTCAAACTGGTTTGTAGATCGATAAAAAGAATTTTCCACATAGCACCCAACCGGGTGCTTTTTTTATGCCTAAAATTGAGGAGTAGCTACTCATGGCGAAGAAAGGTGTTTTATCTCAGGGTACGCATGTATGGATTTTGCATGGCGAAACCCCAACACTAACAAAAATGAACTGTATCAAGGCTTTGGTTTTAGGCGATGACAGTACCACGGAAATCAGTACAACCTGTCTGGAAGAAGAAACCACAGCAACTTCGGATTGGGGTTTAACCACTCCGGGTGAGGGTTCGATCCAGATTGATACTGATCCTAAAAACGCAACTCACATGACTTTGCTTGAGCTTGCAGCAGATCGTGCCGAAGTTGGCGTGTATGTAGGTTGGTCAGATGGGGATGCGCCGCCGACAGTTGCGAGTAGTTCCGTAACTCTGCCGACAAGTCGCACATGGTCGTCTTTCCGCGCAATTCTGCGTAAAGGTTCGGCTGTATTTGATGCTGATGCACTTGTGAACCATACTGTGCCAATGAAGCGCCAGACTGAAGTAACTGATGAATTTAAGGTGAGTGCACCATGAAGAAATTAAACTCTGCCGCACTACTGGCATTTTCGGGCGCTGCCTTATCTGGCTTGGTGTCAAAGTCCCCAAAGTTCATTATTAATGATGAGCCAATGGAGGCTGATGTACTGATCAAATCATTGAGTTACGATGAAGTGACCAGTATGTTCAAAGATCAGGAAGTGGAGAAAATTACTGTTGCTGATGTGGTTAAAAAGCGCGTTTTGTTGACAGTTTATAATGCTGACACGAAAGATCCGCTATACCCTGATCTGGATGCAGTTGGTCAAACTCACCCAGCCATTCTAAATGCGCTCCATGATTCAGCTGATGAAGTGAATGATTTTTTGGGAAAGAACAAGTTGAAGTTGAAGAACACGAACTCTGGTGCGAACTCATCCTCAACGGAATCGGTGGAAGAACCATCGAGCAAGCCAAAAAGAAAATCACCCCAAAAGAGCTGAGAATCTGGCAGGCTTATCGAAACAAGTATGGCTCATTTAATGTGGGTCGTCGCATAGAGCAGGGTGTGGGTAATCTATATGCGCTTTATTTCAATGGTAAAGTTGAAGAAGACAAGCGTGTTGATGCTCGTATCTTTATGCCACATGAGGATATTCCAGAACTGACCTTTGAAGAACAGCGCTTACAAGCCATTAAGAAGAAATCAGGTTAGCTTGGTTTCTTTTTCACCTAATAATTAGTATCTTGTCCTGAATAACAAATATTTGGGGTGGGGTATGGCGATTAAGCCTTGTAAGGAATGTAGTGCACCAGTCAGCGATAAGGCTGAAAGCTGCCCAATGTGTGGGGCAAAACAGCCAAAGGACACCAGTGTTTTAACTTGGATATGTGTGGGTATTTTAGGGCTGGCTGCCATAATCTGGATGTATTCCGATAAGACCACTAGTGCATCATCGCGGGTAGCATCGACAACTCAAGCAACAGAAACGGAAAATGTAAAACCAAAAAACTGGCAATACGAAACCTCTAAAGATGAGATGCGAGGTGTTGAGTCTAGGTTTGCAACTACGGTCAGCACCAACACGGTTAATTTTGATTTTCCTTATAATGGAGGATCAAAATTAATACTAACCCTGAGAGAGCGCGGATCGGAAGTGGATGTCATGGTAACTATCACAAAGGGTCAAATCCTTTGCGGTATTCGGAGTTGCGAGGCTGCCTTCAAATTCGATAATGGTGCGGTGCAATCCATAACCATGTCTGGGCCTGATAACCATTCCTCAGACATGTTATTCGTGTCATATGATAAAACTGAAAGTAATGTTATTAATCAGCTTAAAAATAGTAAAAAATTAGTAATTGAGGTTCCTTTTTATCAGGAAGGTAAAAAGCAATTTACATTTGATGTGAGTGGCTTGGAATGGAATTAATGATTTAAAAAATAACCATCAAAGCGTCCGAAAGGGCGCTTTTTTATTGCCTAGAGGTTTATATGTCTACAAGACTCGGGACACTCACATTAGATTTAATCGCACGCATTGGGAGTTTTACAGGCCCGATCAGGGACGCGGAAAGACAAACTCAGACCAGTTTTGAAAAAATGCGGAAGCACGTAAATAGTTATGGCACTATGGCGATTTCTAGTGCAGTGGCTGTGGGCGCAGGCGTGCTTGCCATGGCGAATGAGTATACTAACGCGGCCCGAGAGCTTCAAATCTTTGCCTCTATCTCTAATACCACAACCCAAGAATTTCAAAAGATGGCTGTGGGCGCTGAGACCATGGGTATCAGTTCGGAAAAACTATCCGACCAGTTAAAAGACTTTAATGAAAAGTTGGGTGAGTTCATCACTATTGGTTCTGGTGGTGCGGTTGATTTCTTTGAGCAGATCGCGATTAAAACTGAAGGGTCGGCAGAAGGTGCGCGAAAACTTGCACTTGAAATGCAAAACCTATCTGGCCCTAAAGCGCTTCAGCTTTATGTGGACAAATTAGAAGAGGCGGGTGTTACTCAGCAACAAATGTCTTTCTATTTGGAAAGCATGGCATCCGATACAACCAATCTTATCCCGCTCTTAAGAGATGGTGGTAAAGGTTTTGAATATTGGGCTGATGCGGCTGAGCGTGCTGGTGTAATCATGGATGAGCACGCCATAGAAAAAGCAAATGAGCTTCGTGTTCAAATGGATTTGCTTAATCTTCAGTTGCAAGGCGTTAAAAATCAATTTATTCAAGGTCTGATGCCTGCACTTGTGTCGGTTGGCGATGGTCTTTCTGATGCTACATTGCAAACCAATTTAATGTCAGATGCTGGCGAAACACTCGGCGAGGTGTTTAAGGGTGTTGCAGCAACAGGAATGGGTGTTTATGCGGTTGTAAAAATGCTTTCCAACTCTATTGCGGGTCTTGCAGCCCAAGCTGTTCAGTCAAAACAGATGGTGGATAAGGCAGCAGATGGTCAAGGGGTTCTTGCTAATCTTCCGGGGGTAAAGGCTGTTAAAGCATTGGTTTTAGGTGTGGCTAATGCTCGCACAAATCCAGATAGTGCTGTTCAGATGGCAGCTCAGGATAATGCTCAGGTTGCTGATGATGTAGCAAACTCTATTAATCGTATTTACAACGATGCTGTTAATCAGTCTGTGTCAGCTATGGCGAAAATCCAAAATAGTCAAGTTGGCGTAACGAAAGGCTCTGACGAATGGATTAAAAAGCAAAACGAAGCAGCCAAAGCCACTAAGGAAAACACAAAAGCTCAGAATGAGCTAAACAAGGCTATCGAGCTGGGCAATAGGCTGATCTATGACTTTGGTGATGAGCAGCTACGCATCTCGGAAGACTTGAAAAAAGACCTTGCAGATATTCAGTCAGCAGCATTAAAGCCAGATGCAAAAGCACGCTATGCAACGCTAGCGCAGATGCAGGCGGATGCTCGTAAAAAACTATATATCGCAGAGCTGGATTTTGAATTAAACGAGCATAATTCTACGGAGGAGCGGAAGCTTGCTGATGAACTTCGCATTAACAAGTTGCGTCTGGATGCTCAGCGTGGCCTTAACAAGAATGAGATCGAGTTAAGAAAGCAGGCACTTGATAAGGTATATAGCCAAAACCTAACCATGCTTCGTATTTCACAACAAAAGGAGCTACTTCAAACCAAGCAGCTCTGGATGTCTGCATCTGAATATGCTGAACAGTATTACGCCTTAGTGCGGGAAGAAATTCTTAATACAGCAAGCTATTCCCCTGAAACTAAAGACGCGATGATCAAGCAGGCAAACATGCAGCAAGGCATGGAGCAAAATGCTGAACGTGAAAATGTTTGGGCGGATTATCAAGATATGATGGGTTTAGATAAGTCGCCATACCAGCAAGATATGGAGTTATTGGCTGAAGCACGTGCCCAAATGTTGATAACGGAGGAAGAGTATCAACAGCAGCGACTAGGGATGCAAATGTCTTATGGATCACAGTATGGAGCTGACTTTGCCGGAATGATGATGGGCTTAGTTGATTCTTCAAGTACAGCGTACGCCGTACTTGGAGGTATTCAAAAAGGTGCAGCTTTATTCTCAACTGCCATGAATAGTTATGCAGCTATTTCAGCCGCTTGGGCATCCTCGCCGTTCCCGTATAATTTGCCAGCCGTTGCTATGGCTACAATGGAAACAGGACTGCTTCAGGCAGCAGTATCAGCCTTAAGTCCTACCGGTTATGCTGACGGTGGATTTACTGGATACGGTGGGAAGTATGATCCTGCTGGTATTGTGCATAAAGGTGAAGGGGTATTAACGCAAGAAGAGATTGCGGCATTGGGCGGTCCTTCGGGTTTTAACGCTCTTCGCCAGTCAATTAAAAATGGTTTCTCGGATGGTGGTTTGGTTTTGGATGCACCAAAGGTTTTAAACCCGAGCCAAAACAAAGACATTAACAATTATTTGAGCCAGGCACGTGAAAACAGTAATTCACAGCAATCTACACCCCAAAACCTTCAAATCAACAACATTCTGGATCCTTCAATTGTTGGTGATTTTATGGGAACGTCTTCGGGTACAAAAACATTCATGAACTTCATTAAAAACAATCGATCTTCAATTAAGGCGATGATTGCATGAAAATAACCACTGAGAATTTTGGTGAAGTGGTTTTATTAACTTCGCCTGCACTGGTTGGTGCCACTGAAAGTATTGGGTTTAAAACCGATGTTTTCGAATCGAAAAATGGCACTGAGACACGTATTCCACTCAAAGATAAAGCCCGGCAAACGCTGGGCTTTTCTTCCATTGTGCTTAAAGAAGAAATTGCAAAAAACTTTAATGTGCAATGGGGCAGTATTCGTAAAAACTGGGCTGTTCCATTATTTCAAGAATCTCAATTCGTTGGTGATGTTGTTTCTGAAACAGTTGTGATTGACGAGCAAGAAGTAGAGCAAACGTCGGTTTTATGTCGAACTGATATTTTCTCTTTTTATGATGGTTGTCTTGTACTGTTAAAGAATGATACTGAGCAAATTTTAGTTGAAGTACAAAAAGTTGAAAGTGATCGCTTGGTACTTGCGAATGCTGTGAATATTACTAATGCAAAACTCTATCCGGTGCGTGTGTGTTTTATTAATGGTGATATTTCGCGGCAGATCAGTGGATTGCATACACAATCATCTATCACATTTATTGTGATTGACGAGCTAGAAGTTATTGAAAGTGTGCCGGAGCAGTTTCTTGCAAATGATCTACACAAATTTTGCTTGATGCTTGATGGCAGCAGTCTTGAAGCCACAATCTCTCAACAGCAAAGCATCATCAATAACGAAGTTGGTGTTATTTATCAAGGTACTGATTGGGATTTTGCGCGCTATAGCAAGCAGTATCGAACCATTTTACGTGGTCCAGAAGAGTTATATGTATATCGGCAATTTCTATTTCGCCGCCGTGGAAAGTATAGACCATTCTGGTTGCCGACATATGAATCCAATATGCGCTGTAAAAGCACTGGGTTTGTTTCGTCGGTACTGCTGATTGAGTCTGATCAATACAAACAGCTTGCAGATCAGCGCAAGCATATTGCAATTAAAAGCAATGGAGTTTGGACAGCACATACCGTCACAGCATCGGCCATAGTGTCGGGTAGCACTGTTCAAGTCACACTGTCACCAGCACTCAATAAAAATGCATCGAGTATTAATTTGATTTCATATCTAGGATTACATCGACTCGATGCAGATTCAGTAGATTTAAATTATCAGGGCGCAGGTCTTGTTGAGGTGTCTGTGCCAATACTAGAAATTGGGGTTTGAAATGGGTATAGCTAAATTTTTTCAATCACTCACCAACTCTGCTGTTCGCCGTGAGCTTTATGAATTTACACGAGGTGATGCAAAGTTTTATTACACGTCGAGCGATAAGTCTGTTCAGGATGGCGAAATAATCTATGAAGCGATCACATTAACGAGATCGGCAATTGATTCAAGTTCAGATTTAGAAAAAAACTCGATTGATATTACCTTTGCACTGAATAGTAAATTTGCCCAAGACTGCCTGCGTTCAGCACTTGAAGAAAATATCCTGGTTAAAGTGAGCAAGTTGCAATTTGGCAATATATCAACCTTGTGGCAAGGGCGTGTTACTGCAGTTAAGCCTGATGGTGTAGAAATTACACTGAAATGTGAAACGGACTATACAAGCTTGGGGCGTGCCGGTGCGCGTTATAAGTATCAGCGAACTTGTTGTCATGATCTGTATGGCAGTGGCTGTAAGCTAGATAAATCACAATGGGGTATTCAAACAACAGTTAAATCAGTGGACAAATTGAATGTGCAACTTCGGGATTTAGCTGTTGATGACAATTATTTCAGACTTGGTATGTTGCAGAGCAGTACAGGTGTAAATGTAGCAATTGAGTCGAGTTCTGGGCAATCAGTCACTTTGATTCGTCGCTTAGATACATTGGCTGACCAAGTGACGACTGATGAAGCGTTGTTGGCATATAACACGACAAAGCAGACTTGGCTGCAAGCTATAAATGCAGAAACGATTGCAACATCAGCCTTGATTGAAGCTATTGCAGATCGTGATGCTTTAGACCCAGCGAGTCCGACTTATGAGCAGGACTTATTGGATGCTCAAGCAATTGTCGATCAGAAACAAAGCGAACTCGATAACGCTCATCAACAGACACAAGATGCGCAAAATGCATTTGATGTGGCATCTGAATCAGTGTTTTTTGTGACAGTTTATCCTGGCTGTATGAAGTCTTTAACAGCATGTCATCGATTCAATAACACGGACAATTTTCTCGGCTTTGCATATATGCCAGAGGATAATCCGACAACAACGAGGATTGTGTAATGTTTGCCATTATTGCCGCAGTCGTTGCGGTTGCGGTTGCTGTCTTTTCATATATTCAGATGCGTAAAGGTCAAAAATCCAGATTGACACCTGGTGAACTTGATGTGACCTCTGCAGATGAAGGTGGATCAATTCCTGTCATTTTTGGGACCTGTGATGTTGCACCAAACGTCACAGCATTTTTAGCCGGTACGCCACAAGCCATCAAAAAATAGGTGAGTCATGGAATCACAAAATAGCCCGCACAAAGCGGGCTTTATTTTTGTCCATCATATACGTGCTTGCAGCATGTGTACGATCAAAGCAAGACGCTTTTTTTTGAATCACGGCTTAACCAATGCCGAGATACAGGATTTTTTTGATAACGGAATGGCTATAGAGCGTTTTGAGAAACTGTTTGGCCATGATGCAATGGCGCAGCAAGTGATTATGAGGGCTAAAGAAGATGGCTAAAAAGAAAAAGCAAACGATTGGCTACAAATACTTTGCCAGTGGCCATTTTGTTTTATGTCATGGCCCGATTGATGCAATCACTAAGATTTCATTTCAGGACAAAGATGCATATTTAGCAGAGGAAAATGTAAATAAAACGATCTATGTCAATAAGCCAAGCTTATTCGGTGGTGATGAACAGCAAGGTGGTATTCAGGGCAATATTGAACTTTTGTTTGGGCATGCGACTCAGCAAAAAAGTAGCACTTTGCAGAGAATTTGCGCAAAAATTTCTAATGCGTTTAGTGGATTGATCTCAGCATATCGGGGTGTATGTTCTGTTGTTTTTGATAATGTTTACATTGGCACAGCACCGAATATGCCCGATTCGAAATGGCGTGTTAAGCGAATTCATACACGTCATGATGGTGAACAACAGTGGTATGACGCTAAAGCTGAAATTCTACCCCCGCCGAGTGTTGATAATCCAGCCTACAATTTTTCAAAGCTAAATTGGGAAATGGTTGGTGCCGCAGGGGCGAATGGTAATTCTGATCGACCGGTCGGCAATTTTGGAACGTCTAGTTTTATCATAAGCTCAGCCAACATTCCTGCAAATGAGATTTTTGAAATCAGCATTGCGATTACAGCATCAACAGAATTCCGTAACGTTGTCGGTGGTGAGCAAGTTGGACAATACAGTTGGATAAGAAAAGGAGGTGTATACGGTGCTAGTGCTTCTTATAACCGCTATATGATTCAAATCAGTGATCCTCCTGAAACGTATTATTTTAATCACGGGGTGTCTCAGCAAAATTACGATGACAGTGAACGTTTTGCAATTATAAAAGTGAAAGTTAGAAATGGGGCAAGAGTAACGTGTATTTGTGATCCTGTAGATGCTCAGATGGCTAAAGGAGCAAAACTTGGATACTACCAATATATGCGTTTTGATGCTGCCAGTGGTCTTGATCGTGATATAAATCCGGCTCACATTATCCGTGAGTGTTTAACAAATCAGGTTTGGGGTATTGGTGTTTCTGAATCAAACATTGATGATGTCTCTTTTAAAAAAGCAGCAGATACACTTTTTGATGAAAATATGGGTATGTCGATTAAATGGACTGACTCGACTTCAATCAATGAGTTTGTTGATAACATTAAAGAGCACATTAACGCACAGCTATATCTAGACCGAGTCACGAATAAGTGGAAGCTTTATTTGATTCGAGATGATTATGACGTTGCAGATTTAATTTCCCTTGATGAAAGTAATATTCGTAATCTCGATTTTGAGCGTCGTACTTTAGCTGAATGCGTAAATTCAGTCACTGTAACTTACTGGGATCGTGAGCGTGCTAAAGATTCAACTGTAACAGTTCAGGATATTGCGCGGATCGCACAACAGGGCGGTGTTATTTCACAATCCATTGATTACAAGGGATTTACCAATAGTGATTTAGCGAGTCGTGTTGCATTACGAGATTTAAAAACACTTTCAAGTACATTGGCATCAGTGTCTTTTGATGTTGATGAAAGTTTTTCAGAGTCTTGGCACGAAGGGATGCCATTTAAGCTATCTGATGAAAGTTATGGATTATCTGAAGCTGTAATGCGCATTCGAACGATTAAGCGTGGTGACGGTATTAATAATACTGTTTATGTCGAAGCAATTGAGGACTCTTTTAGCAGTCCGATGCAAAGCGTAGTTGAATATGTACCACCAATCACAAGTGGTGATAGCACTGCGAAAGATTCGACAGCGATTGCATTTGAAGTGCCATACATCGAGCTTGTTGAGCAGTACGGCCAAGATGAAGTTGATTCAAAACTTTTAAATTATCCAGATATTGGCTATGTCGGAATGGCAGCAATACGTCCAAATAATCAGCATGTCAATGCAAGTTTATATGTGGATTCAGGTGCAGGTTACGACGAAAGAACAACGCTGGATTTTTGCCCAGGCGCTACTTTAAAAACAGCAATTGGTTACACCGATTCTAACTTTGAGCTAGAAAATGCATCTGAGTTTGAATTGCTTGAAGTCAATCATCGAATTCAAGTAGATGATGAAATCATGGCTTTTGTTAGTTTTGACACAGTAACAAATATGCTGACTGTTAAACGAGGTTGTTTTGATACGGTGCCACAAAAGCATGTTCCTGGATCTTTTGTCTTTGGTTGGGATAATTATTCAGGTATTGATGATTTAGAGTATTTAAGTGGGGAGTTTCTATCTCTCAAAGCGCTTACTCTAACCGGATCTGATGTTCTTGAGCTTAATAATGCAACTGCGCATGAATTGACTTGTGTTGCGCGTGCAATTCGTCCGTATCCACCTGCGAATGTAAAAATTAATGGCGAGTATTATCCAGAAGAAATTGAGACAGACTTAATTTTGACTTGGTCTGATCGTAATCGTTTGCAAGAAACAGGGGGCACACCATTAAGTTTCTTTGATAATGATGTCTTGATCGAAGCAAATACACAGACGCATTTAATTTTATCGCAACTTGATGAAAATCAAATTGAGCTTGCGACTTCAAATGCGAATGTAACAGGTGCAACGAGTTACACGATGGCAATTTCAACAATGCAAGCTGATACTCGCTTTTTAAAAATCACGCTGAAAACGGTCAGGGATGATTACGATTGCTTACAACCATTTGAATACATTGTTGAGTTATCGCAATTCTTCTCAGCACCATATGATCTAGCAGTTGAGTTTAAAAATGACTAATCGTTTAGAACTAAATTGGAAATTAGATGGTTTTGTTGATGAGCAGCGTTACTACTGCTCTGAAACACCGATAGATGTAAATGACTTACCTACAGCTAAAGCTATTCTGTCTGCAGATGTGAGAACGTATCTTGATACTACAATTGAGACTGGTAAAAAGTATTATGTGCGAATTGGCTCTGTGAAAAATGGAGTTGAAAAAATAAGTGCTGAATCTACAGTAAATACAATGGTTGATGGCCCAAGAAATATTGCTATTGTTACTGATGTAGTTGGGAATGCATCACCGGTTGCGCTGAAAGGTGTTCTTGAGACATACGGACACACTGTGACAATAGTTGCAAGTGGGACATTTACTTTGGAATCCGCATTGCAATATGACTTGTTAATCGGGTCTCGAGTAAAAGCATCCGAAGCAGCGTCTAACGTAATAGTGGCAGCGTTTAATGCAGGCATACCAGTTCTTTGCTCCAATCATGCAGGAATTAACCAGGCTCCGCATACATGGTCGATTCGACTTCGGCTTTTACCGAGCATGCTTACAACAGGGAAAAACGACAATTCAATTTATCGTTTTGCTGATTATGCAAATATCTTTGCAAAAGTCGGGATTACTTTGCCTGATTCTAGCCCGCCATACACTGGTGTCGATTATAGTTGTTACACAACAGGCAGTGTCGCACCTGGTGCCGTGATACTTGCTTATAGAAATCAAACAGATGGGCATGCTTCAATTGTTGTTGCTGAAAAGGGCAGTTTGAACTTAGATGGTAGTCCTTTCCCTGCAAAAATTGCGTTCATTGGTGCCATGTTTAATCAGTTTACTCAGGTGACGAAGGATACAATTAATGAGACTATTAAGTGGTTGACAAGATAATTTAAAGAATATGAGGTGATTATGCGTACTGTTGCTAGAGATGACGTGATAGACAAAACGAAGGGAATACTTATATTTTTTGTTGTTTTTGGTCATTTTCTAGAGCAGTACGCAGGTTGGGATGATGAAGCATCAGGATTTTTTTTAAGATCTATTTATTTGTTTCATATGCCAGCTTTTATATTTATCTCTGGAATGTTTTTTAAAGCAGAAAATTGGAAGAACAGCTTTTCAAGATACTTTGCAATTTTTATTGTATTTCAAATCTTATACATCATCTTTGATTTATTAATCTCAGGGGGGGGGAGTTTTGAAAAGTGGGTCAATAGGCCGTACTGGATCATGTGGTTTATGTTCACATTAAGTATTTATTGTTTGATTACACCAATTCTTATGCAATATAAGCAAGCTATGATCGCATCTATAATTTTATCTGTTTATATAGGATTGGTTAGTACAGATAATTATCCATATTCAATTGGGCGTACTTTGTCTTTCTTACCATTTTTTATTGCTGGTGCGCTCTATGGTAAAGAATTGTGCAACGTTGTAAGGGCTAAGAAGACAACTCTTTTTCTATCGCTATTTATTTTGACAGTTATTTGTTTTGCTAGCTATTTTGTCGAAATAAATCCGAAGTGGTTGTTTGGGGTTTCTAATATTAATGATTTTGGTCACAATTATATTTATGCAATTTTCATTAAATTATGTTTATTAGTTATTTCATTTTTAGCTGTTATTTCATTAATTCGAGTGTCTGTATTTTTACCTGATTTTCTGAAAATATTGGGAAATAACAGTTTGTCGATATATTTGTTCCACGGATTTATCATCTTGTTGGTTGCACAATTTATTGAATTCACGCAGTCTGCATACGTATTGGTCTTGGTATGTTTTGCTGCATCGATAGCAACATGCATGATTTTTAAAGAACATGTTTTTTCATCGATTATTGCAAGTCTTACAAAGCCTATTTCGAAAGTTTTCAAATAAAATTTTCAACCATAAAGCACCTTTCGGGGTGCTTTTTTATTACCAAAATTTAGGGGGCACAATGTCAAATGACTATTCGACTGATCCACCACCCATAACACCCAGCCAGCTTTACGCAATTTCAGACAATATTAATCAGCTGAGGCAGGGTATGGAGAAGTTGGCAGATCTACCTCAGAAAATCGACCGAATGAGTATGCAGTTTGATCAGCTTCAAGAGAAACAACAGAACCTTGATCACAACCTGCAGAAGATTCGGGAAAATCTGGAAGAAGATCTGGATCGCACTAAAACCAGTCTGCGATCTGAGATTAAGCAAATCAGGCTCGATGCCGAGGTAAAGCATAAAGAAGTCGATCTGCAGATCCGGGTACTCCATGAAAGTAAAACCAAAATCGATAGTGTGACTAATTTAGTTCGATGGGGTGGGATTGCAATCATCGGTGTTTTTGCAGCTGCCTGGAATAATCAGACTGCTAAAACTGACACTGTAAATGCCTTAACCATGGCCAACAGTCAAAAAATCCAGGTTCTTGAAAAACAATCTGACCAACTCTTAAGAACCACTGAAGAAATCCGCAACAAACTTTATGAACGCAATTATGTGAGAGGAAACAATGAAATTAGTAGATAATGCCCGACAGTGGTATAAATTCTGGTCCATCCGATTAAGCGCTTTAGGCGCTTTTTTATTGTCTGTATGGTTTGCGTATGGTAGTGAAATTACCACCTGGTGGATGATTTATGCAGCAGAATATTTCCCATTCTTAAGCCCACAAACAATCAAATGGATTGGTTTATTATTGGTGATTGCGGGGCAGTTGGCTCGACTGGTGAAGCAGCCACAATTGGTTAAAAAGGGTGAGGTCTAATGAAACATATTTTTGATTTCTTGCGAAAGATCAGTGGTGGCAAACTTACCCAGAAACAGGTTGATGCTGCAGATAAGCTGATTGCAACTGCTTATGATGACCTGAACGACATGCTGGGTATCGCCACAGATGAAATGCACATCAGCCCAAGTGGTATTGATCTGATCCGTAATTTCGAAAGCCTAAGGCTCAATGCGTACGATGATGGTGTGGGTGTATGGACTATTGGTTATGGCACCACTAAATACCCGAATGGTATACGTGTCAAAAAAGGGGATATATGCACATTGGAACAAGCCAAAAGTTATATGCAACATGACCTGAAAAAATTTGAACGGACTGTAAATAATGCGGTCAATGTTCCGATTAGTCAGAACCAGTTTGATGCCTTGGTTTCATTGGCCTATAACATTGGACCTACCGCATTTGAAGAATCCACTTTGGTCAAAAGACTGAATGAGAAAAATTATAAGGCGGCAGCTGATCAATTTGGCTTATGGGTAAATGCTCGTGGTAAACGCCTGCAAGGTCTGGTGAATCGCAGGAAAATTGAAATGGAGTTATTTTTAAAATGACTCTAAACCTATTATGGAAATACAAACACTGGATCGCAATTGCGGTCTTTTTTGTTTTATGGGTGGGGCAAATTGCCTATACCAATCATTTGAGCGGAAAGCTGCGTAAGTCCAGCGAGCTGTGCACAGCAAAAATTCAAGAGATAGAACAAAAGCATCTCAAGGCTCTGTCTGAAAAAAAAAATCAAATTAACCAGGTGAGTGCGGATTATGAAGCAGCAAAATCAGAGCAGCGCTTGCAAGTCGAAACAGTTACACGTGAAGTACAAAAGATCATTGATCGTCCTGTGTATCAGCAGCATTGCTTTGATGATGATGGCCTGCAGCAACTCAACTCACTTATCGCCAGCGGTGCCAGCAAACCTCCTTGAGCCCTGTCCTGATTTGCAAAAGTTAGAATCAGGGCAGGGTAAGGTTGCTTTGGTCTGGTCTATTGATGTAGTGGCTAAATATAACGACTGTAAGGCACGTCATGGCGCTATTGTGAAGGCCCTCAAGTGAGGGCTACACAGCTCATTCTATTGTGACGAATGTGAATGTGGGGGATTTGCGTGAAGGCTTTTTGAGGGGTATTTACCTAAATTCTCCAACTATAATTCTTGAATTTAACCCCTTAAATGCTGCAATATTTTCCGGACTGGACCGAGTAATAATTGTTATATCGATTAACTCACAGGATTCTATGGTACAACTATCTAAACCAATAACGCCTGTCAAAAAGGTATCTTCTGGAACCATAATTATATCCCCGCAATTTATAAAGCCTGAGTTACTATAGGTTCCTCCAAGCATTGCAATAGTTCCAGGTCCAACAATTTTACAACGCCTAAAATGTTTAAACTTATGAATTTGATTTAAGGGTAATTGCAAATCCGAGAGTTTAATAATTTTGTCCTCAAAAGTATTCATAAGCGGATTTATAGTTGAAATAGGCGAAGACAACAAGGCCAAGTATTTTGCGTTAGCAGCCTGCTTGCGAGAAATGTTTATTAAGCAAAAAACTGAAGATAAAATAAGAGTGGAAAATATCCCTATTGTCAGCCAAACAAAAGGTGAGCTTCCTTTAAATAGCTCAGATGCTTTTGCAAGTAAAGCCGCTGTAGTGCCACCAAAAAGAACAATGATAAATGTAACCAATCTCCAAAGCAGATCAGCCCAAGTTAAACCGCGATCAAAAAAACTAAAAAATTTATTCACTGCTAATCTCCAATTTACCCAAACCCCACCCAGACTCTCGCCTAAAAATCCCTCCATTCTTTATCATGTGCTCTATGTAAAAGTAGGTCCATGTTTTCATTTTTATCTCTCACGCTTTTTATTTCAAAATAGATGATATAATCTACTTACACAAGGATTCAAAGACTTGTGGATAAAGTCACGTTTAGACCAAGATTTTCCCATATTAAAATAAGCTATTGTTTTTGCTATAAAGATACTACGTTGACATCGTAGAGGTCTCCAGTTCGAGTCTGGATATACCTACCAAGATTCAAAAAAGCCCATTCAAAGAATGGGCTTTTTTATGACTTAATTTTAATGTAATAAATTTAATTGTTTCATAAAGTCCAGCCTGCCCTCAAAAATACAAAAAATAGCAGGACTAAACTCTTAAAGCATATAAGGATTATGTCTGGTATTTTTTAGGTCATTTTAAAATCAAGATAAAATATATTTTATAAAAAATCTTTATTTAAACCTGACATATTTTAACTGAACTATTTAAAGTATCTAGTGTTCTGTATTCCGATCTAAAAAAATTTAAAGCATACTCCAAGGATGTTCATCTGGCTTCATTTTAACTCAGGATGCATAAGTGAAATATTCATTTATACAACAGGCTTTCACTGGCCCCGTGGATATCGTTGGGGATATTCATGGCGAGATTGCAGCACTGGAACAACTGATTCATGTGTTGGGTTATGACCGACACGGTCGTCATCCTGAGCAGCGTAAACTGATTTTTGTTGGTGATCTGTGTGATCGGGGGCAAGACAGTGTTGCGGTGATTAAACGGGTCAAACAACTGGTAGATGAAGGCTATGCACAATGTGTGATGGGTAATCATGAATTGAACCTGTTGACCGATACTTTTCGGGAAGGCAATGGCTGGTTTTTTGGTTCACCGCATCAGGATGATCTGAAACCTTTTGACTCCATACAGGCTTCAGCCACAGACCATAAGTGGATTCTGGATTTTTTAAATCGCTTGCCGGTGGCGCTCGAGTCTGAGCAGCTGCGTGTGGTACATGCCTGCTGGCATCAGCAATCCATTGATCGATTACGTGATTCTCATTTCAATTCGCTCAGAGAAGCCTATGCTAAATTCGTTGAGCATACAGCGCTGGATTTGCAAGCCTTAGGTATTAATGAATTAATACAGAATGAACAGCAACAATACCAACACCAGTTCAAAGACCCAGCTGCAACTTTACCTTTATTGCAACACCTCGCAGAAAAAGAGCTGCGTGAGCAGATGCATAATCCAATTCGGGTCATCACTTCAGGTGCAGAACAGATCGCGGTGCAACCCATTTACGCCGGTGGCCGATGGCGCATGATCGATCGTTTGCCATGGTGGGACAGCTATACCGATCAAATTCCAGTGATTACTGGGCATTATTGGCGAAACTTTAAAACTACTGAAGAAAAGGCCGGACTATTTAAATCGATCGATGCATTGCAATGGTATGGACAGCAACAAAATGTATTTTGTGTGGATTATTCAGTGGGTAAACGATATCTCGATCGTCAGCAGCAAGTGGCATTTCGTCACCGGCTGGGCGCTTTAAGATTTCCAGACAATATTCTGATCTTTGAAGATAGCACCCATTACCTGGTTCAAGGGACTTAATCAGATAGAGTCTTCAGAAGTTTTGCTCGGCAATTTGTTGGTATAAAAAAGCAGCCATTCAGGCTGCTATTTTTAGAAGATTGCAAGTTTATTCTGCTTCGATAATTTCATAATCATGGGTAATTTCAACGCCGCCATCCGAAAGCATTTTGCTGGCAGAGCAATACTTTTCTGCAGAAAGTTCTACGGCTTTTGCCACCTGTTTCTCTTTAATGGCTTTGCCTGTCACGACAAAATGTAAGTGAATTTTCGTGAAAACTGCCGGAATTGTATCCGCACGTTCAGCCTTTAACTCACAACGTACATCGCTAATATCCTGACGGGCTTTCTTCAAAATGGTCACAATATCAAAAGATGCACAGCCACCCAGACCGGTTAAAAGGAGTTCCATTGGACGGGGACCACGGTTTTCACCGCCATATTCCGCTGAACCATCCATAATGATGGTATGACCACTTTGAGTTTTTGCTTCAAAAGCAACATTCTCTAACCAATGAACGCTTGTTTGCATTGCAACTACCTAAAAAAAGCTATAAATTTGTCAAGTAACTGTACACTAACATAAATTGGGTTGATACGGAATTTCAATCCCACTGTGTGACAAGTTCACATTAGGTCTTGTGCGATCTATACATTATCCATATTCGGAACCGTAAGCATGACTTCAAACTTTTCACAATTGAGCACAGATGCGCTTTCTCCGGGGCAATTACCAGAATCCGTGAAAGCACTGTTAAAACGTGCATATATTAATCGTTATCCAAAACGTACTACGATCATTGATGCAGGATCAGAATCTAAATCTTTGTATTTGATTTTGAAGGGGTCTGTATCCATCATTCTTCGTGAAGATGATGATCGTGAGATTGTCGTGGCATATTTAAATCCAGGTGACTTTTTTGGGGAAATGGGTTTATTTGAGGTAAATCCACAACGTACTGCAGAAGTTCGTACACGTGATGTGTGTGAAATTGCTGAAATCACCTATGAAAATTTTCATGAAATCAGCAAGCAATATCCTGATCTGAGCTATGCGGTATTTGCTCAGCTGGTACGCCGTCTGAAAAATACCACACGTAAAGTGACTGATCTGGCATTCATTGATGTTTCAGGCCGTATTGCACGTTGCCTGATCGACTTGTCTTCTCAGCCTGAGGCGATGATTTTACCAAATGGCCGTCAGATTCGTATTACCCGTCAGGAAATTGGCCGTATTGTCGGTTGTTCCCGCGAAATGGTCGGCCGTGTACTGAAGACACTTGAAGAACAGGGTATGATTGAAACTGATGGTAAAGCCATTCTGATTTTCGATGTTTCTCTGGAGGAGCCAGAAACGGTCAGTGCCGGTGAGCTCGAAGACGAATAAGTCAAAAATAAAAAAAAGCAAATCTTCTGATTTGCTTTTTTTATCCCTACTTTAAAAGCACAAATTCATTCGAACATAACAATTTGGCACAAGCTTTTTAGAAAAGATAATTTAAGTCCCCTTATCATTCCGATAGGCTATAGCGCATGTGATCGCAATAAACGACCGATAAATTTTAAGGATATTTTTTTATGCAGTTCAGACCATTGGCAGATACAGGCATTCTTTTGCCGGAAATTTGTTTGGGCACCATGACATTTGGTGAGCAAAACACACAGGAAGAGGCTTTTCAGCAACTGGATTATGCTTTGGATCAGGGACTGTATTTCTGGGATACTGCTGAAATGTACCCGGTACCGCCAAAACCTGAAACGCAAGGTGCAACCGAGCGTATGATTGGTAACTGGATTGCCTCTCGCGGTGGCCGTGACCAACTTTTTCTGGCCTCAAAAATTGCCGGTCCTTCACAAGGCGGCAGTCATATCCGGGATGGCAGAACCCGTTTCGTTGCAGATGAAATTGCATCAGCGATTGACCAGTCCTTGGCACGTCTGCAAACCGATTATATCGATTTATATCAGCTGCACTGGCCGCAACGTCCAACCAATTTCTTTGGCAAGCTGGGCTATGGTAATGTAGAAGCGGCAGAAGATCGTGCAGTAACAGGTCTGGAAGAAACCTTAACCGCTTTACATCAAGAGATTCAAAAAGGCCGCATTCGTTATATCGGCCTGTCCAATGAAACCCCATGGGGCACCATGAAATTTTTACATCTGGCTGAAAAACTTGGTTTATCTAAGTTTGTCAGTGTGCAAAATCCCTATAGCTTATTGAATCGTACTTATGAAATGGGCATGTCAGAAATTGCCAAATACGAAGGTGTAGGCCTGTTGGCTTATTCACCTTTGGCATTCGGTTATCTGACCGGTAAATTCCGTCATGGTGCGCGTCCTGCCAATGCTCGGGTTACTTTATATTCGCGCTTTAGCCGCTATAGCAATCCGGAAAGTGAATGGGCGACCGAACAATATGCACAACTGGCCGAGCAGCATGGTCTGACTTTGACGCAATTGGCTTTGGCCTTTATCAAACAGCAGTTCTTTGTAACCAGTACTATTATTGGGGCCACCAATCTGGATCAGTTAAAAGAAAATATTCAGGCCTTTGAAATCGATTTATCTGAAGACGTACTGAAAGGTATTGAAGCGATTCACTGTCAGCAGCCAAATCCGGCTCCATAATTTTTATCGTTATTTAGACGCACCCTTGATTGAGGGTGTTTTTTTATTGTTGATTACACGCTTATTTTAATGAAAAAGAGTATGGGAAAGGATCGTCAAATCCGCATAATTAAAACATCATCCATAAAAGATGCTCTTATAAAAATGAATCATGAAACTACTTTGTCCCAAACAAAAGTATGAGCGAAAGCCATACGGAAGTTGCTGAACTAATTTTTCTTTATCAGTGATAAGGCCATTAATCACCTCGAGTATTGATTCAAACTGAACAGAAACTCTCTGAAGTTCTTCATTTGGTAGAAGGGTTAGGACAGCATATGTAAGCCAATTTTGTTTTAAATTATCCCGATACAACTAAATAGCTTAATCAAGATGATGAGTTAGCGCTAGTCTTGGGGTCTCATTAAAAATTCTCTTTCGCTTACTTGAAATATGATTTGACTACACCAATATTATAATTGAAATCTGTATATTTTTTGATAATAAGTTTTTGAAAAATATACAAAAATAATTTGAAATCTGATTAATCGCACCCATATATCCATCAAGTAGAAAATTTGTTGTGAGGAATAACAAAAATGCGTTTTGAGAAATTTACCAATCGCCTGCAGCAAACCCTTTCCGATGCACAATCATTGGCCATGACTAAAGACCATAGCTCGATTGATGGGATTCATATTCTGGCCACCTTGATGGATGAAGCATCCAATGTCAGCTTGCTGCAGCAGGCCGGCGCCAATCTGCGTGAATTGCAAACCAAGCTGCAAACGGCCCTAAGTAATGCAGCAACCCTGAGCAATCCCTCCGCGGATATCAATCTCAGCCCTGAAGCGGCAAAAGTATTACATTTGGCAGACAGCTTCGCGCAAAAAGCCGGAGATGAGTTTCTATCTACAGATTGGGTACTGTTGGCGCTGGCAGAAACAGGTAACACAAAAACCTTATTAAACAGTGTTGGCCTAAAGGCAGAAACCTTAGGCCAGATCATTAATCAATTTCGAGGCGATGAAAAAGTCATGAGCAATAATCATGAAGATCAGCGTGATTCACTGAATAAGTACACCATTGATTTAACTGAACGTGCTTTGGCAGGCAAGCTTGATCCTGTGATTGGCCGTGATGATGAAATCCGCCGTACCATTCAGGTTCTGTCACGCCGCACCAAAAATAACCCGGTACTGATTGGTGAGCCGGGTGTGGGTAAAACGGCAATCGTCGAAGGTCTGGCACAGCGGATTATTAATGGTGAAGTACCTGAAGGACTGAAAGGTAAACGTGTTTTATCGCTGGACCTGGGATCTTTACTGGCCGGTGCCAAATACCGTGGTGAGTTTGAAGAACGCTTAAAAGCCGTTCTGAAAGATATTGCCAAACACGAAGGCGAAATCATCTTATTCATCGATGAGCTGCATACCTTGGTGGGTGCCGGTAAGGGTGATGGTGCGATGGACGCCGGTAACATGCTGAAACCGGCGCTGGCACGTGGCGAGCTGCGCTGTGTCGGTGCGACTACGCTGGATGAATATCGTCAGTATATTGAAAAAGATGCAGCGCTCGAGCGTCGTTTCCAGAAAGTCTTGGTGGATGAACCGAGTGTGGAAGACACCATTGCGATTCTGCGTGGTCTGAAAGACCGCTATGCAACGCATCACGGGGTACAGATTCTGGACTCTGCGATTATTGCTGCAGCGAAAATGTCACATCGTTATATCACCGATCGCCAGTTGCCGGATAAAGCCATCGACCTGATTGATGAAGCAGCATCACGCATTAAAATGGAACTCGATTCCAAACCAGAAGCTTTGGATAAACTGGAACGCCGTCTGATTCAGTTAAAAATGCAGCTGGAAGCGGTGAAAAAAGATGAAGACTCAGGTGCCAAAGCTGAGATTCAATATCTGTCTGACCAGATCGCCACGGTTGAAAAAGAATATCAGGACCTAGAAGAAATCTGGCGTGCCGACAAGGCGCTGGTCGAAGGCAATAAGGATGTACAGATCAAACTGGATCAGGCCCGTATTGCACTGGACAAGGCACAACGTGAAGGTGATCTGGCTGAAGCTGCACGTTATCAGTATGGCGTCATTCCAGAGTTACAAAAACAGTTGGAACGTATTGAAGCTGCTGAAGAAAGTGAAGCACCGAAACTGCTGCGTGACAAAGTCACCGACAATGAAATTGCCGAGGTGGTCAGTGCGGCCACCGGTATTCCTGTGGCGAAAATGTTGCAAGGTGAACGTGACAAACTGCTGCATATGGAAGAGTTCCTGCATAACCGTGTGGTGGGGCAAGAAGAAGCCGTGGTGGCAGTATCGAATGCGGTACGCCGTTCACGTGCAGGTCTGTCAGACCCGAACCGTCCAAGTGGCTCGTTCCTGTTCCTGGGTCCAACGGGTGTGGGTAAAACAGAATTGACCAAAGCATTAGCCAACTTCTTGTTTGATAGTGACGATGCCATGATTCGTATTGATATGTCTGAATTCATGGAAAAACATTCGGTGAGCCGTTTGGTCGGTGCGCCTCCGGGCTATGTGGGTTATGAAGAAGGCGGGGTGCTGACGGAAGCGGTACGTCGTAAACCCTATAGCGTGATCTTGTTCGATGAAGTCGAAAAAGCGCATCCGGATGTGTTTAACATCTTGCTACAGGTGCTGGATGATGGTCGTTTAACTGACTCGCAAGGCCGGGTAGTGGACTTTAAAAACAGCGTGATCGTTATGACGTCGAACCTGGGTTCGCAGGATGTGCGTGAACTGGGCGTTAATGCAACACGTGATGAAGTTCGTACAGTAGTGATGAATGCGGTCTCGGAACATTTCCGTCCGGAGTTTATTAACCGTATTGATGAACTGGTGGTCTTCCATGCGCTGGAAAAAGACCAGATTCGCGGTATTGCCGATATCCAGTTGAATCGCTTGCGTCAGCGCCTGGCAGAGCGTGATATGCGTCTGTCGGTAGATGACAGTGCTTTCGATCAGTTAATTGATGCCGGTTTCGATCCGCTGTATGGTGCGCGTCCGTTAAAACGTGCGATCCAGCAACGTATTGAAAATGGCCTGGCTCAAAAAATCCTTGCAGGGGAATTCCAGCCGGGTGATACGATTCTGGTCCAGGCCGAAGCGGGTGATTTAATCTTCGAGAAAATGAAAGTTAGCTAATATTGCCTGTCCTTTTAATTTTCAGAAAACCTAGCTTCGGCTAGGTTTTTTAATGGCTGACAATTCAGGTCATATCAGTAAAAAAATTGCTTAAAAGTGACAGCTATTTTTAATATTTTGTGATGAATATTATGTTTAAGTGATTTATTTGCAAAACAATTATCTTTATTTTTTAAGATTAACTATAATTTATGTTCAATAAAAATAGATAAATTCTGAGCAAAAACTATGTCGAAAATAGTATGGGGTGGAATTGGTGTCGTGGTGTTGGCGGGGGCTGTGAGCACGGGTAATTTATATGCAGATAAGAGCTTGAAAGCGCATTATCAACAAAACTTAAAACCAGCGCCGAACATTAGTGTGCAATATACTGACTACGCTATGGGGGCTCTACAAGGCACGGCCAAGTGGAGCATGAGCATTGTGCCAGACGCGTGTAATGCCAAAGAAAAATTAGTATTTAATGGTCAAGACCAAATTCAGCGTACCTGGAAAGGCTATACCATTCATTCTCAACTCGATTTAGCACAAGGACAGGGCGCATATGCTGAATTTTTTCAGCAACCTTTAAAAGTGACGACGCAAGTCAACTGGTTGGGTGTATCGACCACACAATTACAAACCCCTGTCATCGAAAAAAAAGAAGCAGGTTTATATACCAGAATTGACCCTATACAGATCAAGTTTCAGGCAAAACAGAGTCAGGGACAACATAAAATTTTAAATATGAGTTTTGATGTGCCAGAATTGTCTATTCGTGATCAGTCTGGAAATACACAACTCAAGGGTGTGCATTTTAAAACCAATCAGGCTCTGAATGCGCAGTATTTAGAACCGGGTTATTTCGAGTTCAATATTGTCAAAATGCAGCGCCAGGATGCTAAGGCAGAAGGCTCAGGACAACTGAAAGACCTGAGCTGGCGTATGGATACCCAACTGCATGAGCGTACAGTAGATGTTCAATCAAAATTTAAAATTGCCGAAATGGGCTTAAATAATGTCCCTGCGATGCAAGACTTAGAACTCAATTGGGAGCTCAAAGACTTACAGCGTCAAAAAATGCAGATATTATTTGATATTCTGCAAAAGCAAAATAACTCTTGTCTGGAAGCAGGAAATTTTGAAAAAGATGCGATACAAGCCATGCTGGCGGTGATTAATGATGGCTTCAAGTTTGAATCGAAGCAGAATCAGTTAAAGTTAGGCACAGGCAGTATTCAGGCAGATTTAGTCGGAAAAGTAATGCCAGGCCATCAAACCACCTTGGAAAGCTTGGCAAAAATGTTCCCAAATCTGTTAGAAGTGCAAACCAATATCAGTTTCAATAAACAGGTAGTAAAAACCTTCACTCATCATTATATGCGTGCCGCAGGTAAAAATATGTCCGATCAAGAGCTGGAGCAAATGCTGAGTGCGATGCAAGCTAATCAGCAAATTCAGCGAGATGGTGATGTGTTTAAACTATCCATGCATTATCTGTATGGTGAAAAGAAGTTCTTAACTGCACAATAAGTTGTAAGTCGCTTTTTAACAGCGAATCTAAGAAGAAAAAGCCTGTTCAACTGAACAGGCTTTTGTTTTATCACAATCTAATACCAGTGATTACACTTTAGGATGGCCGATTTTCCAGGCACGGTGAATCTTCTGGTTACGCTTGAAATCAGGCCCAATGGTTTCTTGAGTAATTTCTTCGACATCATAGAACGCCAGAATTTCTTCATCCATCTCGAAACCACGATAGTTGTTCGAGAAGTACAGGGTACCATCGCTGGTTAAACGGTTCATGGCGCGTTTAAGCAAGGATAGATGGTCGCGCTGTACGTCAAACGTCCCGTAGAATTTTTTCGAGTTTGAGAAAGTGGGTGGATCAATAAAGATCAGCTCATATTGCTCATGACCTTCTTTGAGCCATTCAAAACAGTCAGATGCAAAGAACTGATGTTGTTCATCGGCGTGATCTACGGTTAAACCGTTCAGCACGAAGTTTTCCTTCGACCAGTTCAAATAGGTATTGGAAAGATCGACACTGGTGGTACTTGCAGCACCACCCAAGGCAGCATGTAGGCTCGCCGTAGAGGTATAGCTGTAGAGGTTCAGGAAGTGTTTGCCTTTGGCCTCACGGGCAATACGCAAACGCATTTGACGATGATCCAGGAACAGACCGGTATCCAGATAATCGGTCAGGTTAACCAGAATCTTGGCCTTACCTTCCTGTACGATAAAACGCTTCGATGCGGTACTTTGTTTGGTGTACTGGTTTTTACCTTCCTGACGTGCGCGGGTCTTGATAAAGATCGCATCACGGCCCAGACCGGTCACAGCGCGAATGGCTTGCAGTGCCAGGTTAAAGCGTTTCTTGGCTTTTTCAGGGTCAATCGTTTTAGGTGGAGCATATTCTTGCACATGCAGGCGCTCACCATACAGATCCACCGCGACATTAAAGTCTGGTAAATCGGCATCATACAGACGTAAACAGTGTACGCCTTCTTTGACTGCCCATTTTTTCAGGGCTTGCATATTTTTGGTCAGACGGTTGGCAAACTCCATCGCACCTTCGATTGGTTCGAATTGTTGCGGCTGCCAACCTTCCAGAAACGGACGCACCACAGCCGCAGGTTTAACCGTACCAAAGCGGATATAGATCGGCAATTTACCATTCATCAAACGCAGGATTTGCGGATCATTAAAGGCCAGCACGTCAGCCTGTTCGACTTGAGAGGCAATCACCGCCGCTTTTTGATTCGGGAAATTCTTTTGCAGTAAAGCCGATAAACCAAGATATAAAGAACGGTTCTGCGCTTTATCACCGAGACGCTCACCATAAGGCGGGTTGGTTACGAAGAAGACTTTCTTGCCTTCAGCCTGAAAATCCGGCCAGTCATTTAAAGTACGCTCTTCGATCATGATATTGTCGAGAGCAGCTTCAAAACCTGCCGCGATGATATTTTGACGTGTCGCTTTTACAGCTTCCCAGTCTGCATCGAAGGCATAGAATTGCGGTAATGGATTTTCCATTGCCGCTTGGTGGCGTTCAGCTGCTTCAGCTTTAATGCCCATCCAGAGTTCATGGTCATGGCCATTCCAGCCATTAAAACCGAAACGACGCACCAGACCCGGCGCACGGTCGGTCAGGATCATCAGTGATTCAATGATAAAGGTACCTGAACCACACATTGGATCGACAATGATGTCCGGATTAATCTGTTTAAGCTGACCTTTTTGCAAAATTGCAGCAGCCAGATTTTCCTTGATTGGTGCATCGGTCATAAAGTGGCGATAACCACGTTTATGTAATGAGTCGCCGGACAAGTCCAGACAATAGGTATGTTCTTTCTTCCCAGCCAGAATATACATGGTAATTTCTGGCTGTTTGGTATCGATACTTGGGCGTTTACCCACAGCTTCCATGAAGGAATCTACGACACCATCTTTGGCACGCAAAGTTGCGAACTGGGTATTGACCTTGATGTCACGCTCGACATGCAAGCGAATGGCAAAGGTACTTTGTGGTGCAAAAATGAGCGACCAGTCAAAGCTGATTGCACCTTCATATAGCTCTTCTGCCACATCACGGGCATCGTGAGAAAATTCAATTTCATGGGTATGAATTGGCATGAGCACACGTGAAGCCAGACGTGACCACATACAAATCCGATAAGCATTTTCCAGACTGCCTTTAAAGATTAAACGACCGGGAAAACGCTCAATATTCTGAACACCTAAGCCTTGTAGTTCTTCTTCTAATAAGGTTTCCAGACCATCGGCACAGGTGACCCAATAATTGCTTAAACGTGGAGAGGTATTCATATAATAGAGAGACCAAAAAAGATAAATAAAAAACTGCGCCAAGTTTACCGTATTTTTATATTGAAAGCTTTTTAAATTCTCTGAAAGGCCTTGCCGTGTACGAGTGAAAAATAATATTCACATGATAAATTGATGAACTGGTACGTATTTTGCTCTATACACAGCAAATCAGGCAGTCAGTCGGAGGAGAGCGATGGCTGCCTGATTTTTCAATTTTATAATGGGGGTTAAAATGTTAGAGAATCAGTTACGCAACCATGACGCTTTTTCAGTGGCCACTTTAATTTATACACGTTTGAGACGTGTGTCAGGCCGGGTCGTGGATGCGCTTTATCTGGCAGAAAATCTGGACTATGCACGGCATGTGATTGAACTGGTAGAACAGACCCAAGATCCAGAGTTGCAGCGTTTAATCGAGCGTTTAAAACAGGTTTGGGATCTGCCTGTGGTTCGGCAGCAACAGTTTGAAAAATCTGCACATCTGCCACAGCAGGAGGTATTGGTCTCGGTTGAACCCGATCAGGACGATATCTACCGTGCACAGGTTGCACATCATTATATCGGTGCACTGCGTTAAACCTGAGATGGGTGTGAATGTGCCAGACTGAAGCCCCATAATTTTGTACTAAAAGTCAGCAGGATGGAAAAATGGTTAAATTATCTTATTGAAAAAATACATAGGAATTTCAATTTCTATTTTTATTATCGAGGTGGTTTTTGTACAAGTAGTCACATTGCCAACTACTCAGACTGGCCAATCTCTGTATAATATGTTGACTTAACGCATAAGGAATCTCTCATGCACTTGGCGGCATTGCATACACCGAGCCAGATTCAACTCAATAAAGAAGGTAATCTAAAACACTTCTTGACCATCGAAGGTCTTTCCAAAGAAACCCTGACAAAAATATTGGACACTGCGCAGTCCTTTTTTAATGACCAAAATCAGCTCATTACCAATAATTTGCTGGAAGGCAAAACGGTGATGAACCTGTTTTTTGAGAACTCTACCCGTACCCGCACTACTTTTGAAGCCGCTGCCAAGCGCCTTTCTGCCAACGTTCTGAATATCGATATTGCCCGTTCGAGTACCTCTAAAGGTGAAACCCTGCGTGACACCTTATGGAACCTTGAAGCGATGGCCGCCGATATTTTCGTGGTGCGTCATTCATCTTCAGGTGCGGCGCATTTTATTGCCAAAGATGTCTGTCCGACGGTGGCGATTATTAATGCCGGTGATGGCCGTCATGCCCATCCAACCCAGGCGATGCTGGACATGCTCACCATTCGCCGGGAAACCCATAAAAAATTTGAAGAGATGTCGATTGCCATTATTGGTGATATCAAACATTCACGTGTCGCGCGTTCAGATGTAGCTGCCTTGCAAACCTTAGGCTGCGAAGATATTCGGGTGATTGCACCAAATACCTTGCTGCCATACGGTTTTGAAGAATATGGTGATGGTGTTCGTCTATTTAATAACATGGAAGATGGCATCAAAGATTGCGACGTGATCATTACCCTGCGTATTCAAAATGAGCGGATTGATTCTCCGGCACTGGCATCGCAAGCTGAATTCTACAAGATGTATGGCCTGAACAAAGAACGTTTAGCGATGGCCAAACCGGATTGTATCGTGATGCATCCGGGTCCAATGAACCGTGGGGTGGAGATTGACTCCAGTATTGCCGATGGACCGCAGTCGGTGATTCTGAATCAGGTGACCAATGGTATTGCGGTACGTATGGCGGTATTGGCTTTGTCAATGCAGGGCCAGCTTCAGGAACAGGGTTTGATTGCAGCGATTGCGGGTTAAGGAATAAGTCATGACTATTGTAAAAATTGAAAATGTTCGTGTGCTCGATCCAATCCAAAACACTGATTCTGTTCAGACCGTGTATCTGGAAAATGGTAAGTTCGTTGCGGAAACGGCTGCTGTCTCTGAAACCATTGATGGTCAGGGCAAATGGTTGATGCCCACCATGGTCGATCTGTGTGCACGTTTACGTGAACCGGGTCAGCAGCAACATGGCACCTTAAAATCTGAAGGTAAAGCAGCACGTGAAAATGGGATTTTGCACGTGTTTACGCCACCAGATTCAAAGCCGATCGTGCAGGACAATGGCGCACTGATTCATGGTCTGGTTGAAAAAGCCATACTGGACGGTGGTATCTATCTTGAAGTGATTGGTGCTCAAACCCAAGGCTTGCAAGGCCAGCAACCTGCCAATATGGCCGGCTTGAAAAAAGGCGGATGTACTGCGGTGTCCAATGCCAGTGCGCCTTTTGCCAATGATGACGTGGTATTACGTACCCTGGAATATGCTGCAGGTTTAGATCTGACTGTGGTGTTCTATGCAGAAGAGCCGCAAATTGCCAAAGATGGCTGTGTGCATGAAGGCTTTATTGCCTCACGTCAGGGCTTGCCGATGATTCCAGCACTGGCGGAAACCGTGGCAATTGCCAAATACCTGTTAATGATTGAAGTGACTAAAGTTCGCGCGCATTTCGGTTTATTATCTTGTGGTGCGTCAGTAGAGCTAATCCGGATTGCCAAAGAAAAAGGCTTGCCTGTCACCTGTGATGTGGCCATGCACCAATTACATCTGACTGATGCCTTAATTGATGGTTTTAATTCGCTGGCACATGTACGTCCGCCACTGCGTGCTGAACAAGACAAAGAATTGCTACGCCAAGGAGTAAAATCTGGGGTGATTGATGCGATTTGTACCCATCATGAACCGCTGAGCAGCTCTGCGAAAATGGCGCCATTTGCTGAAACCCAGCCTGGCTTTAGCGCTTTTGATACTTATGTACCTTTTGGGATTCAACTGGTCAATGAAGGTTTGTTTACACCACTGGAATGGGTAGAAAAAGTGACTTTGGCTCCGGCACGTGTTGCACAAATGGCAGATCGCTGGACAAAAGAGGCGGGTTGGGTGCTGGTAGATCCAGAGCTAGAATGGACGCTGAACAAAGAAAGCATCGTGTCGCAAGGTAAAAATACACCGCTGATCAATCAAAAAGTGCGAGCTAAAGTTTTAAAAACGTTCCTCGCTTAATAGATCCAGCTTTTATAAAAGTCAGCTTCGGCTGGCTTTTTTTGTTTTTGAATTCTGTGTCAGTAAAATGAGTACTCAACAAAAACAGTGAAACTTTATGATATTCATACAATTATTTACATTTTCAAAAAACTGGCATCGTTACACTGATTGAATATTAAACATTAGAAAAATCAAAAGAATGGTGACAATATGAATGTAGATCTGATGGAACGCTTAAAAAGCGATGTTACAGCGATTGTGCTACAAGGCGAAACCGAACATCTATTTGCCAAAGATCAGGCACTGAGTCAGTTCTATCCCATATTCTTAAGTATATTGCGTGCACGTCCTGCATGGATTGAAAGTTTAAGCCAGCAACTCAATCCAAAAATCCATGAACTGTTTAATGGAAATTCGGCACTCAAGCAGCAGTTTCTGGATCAACTTGATCAGAGCGCACCACAAGATCAAATAGAGCAAACCCTGAATCGGGCCATTGTACCGACCCTCAATTTTTTACAGACCGAAGCCGGTGCTTCAAGTCCAGAAGCGATTAGTCATTTGCTGGAAACCCACGCCGAATCGATCCAGCGTGCATTACCTGTTTGGGCCGGATCAATTTTAGCGGCATTAGGTGTTTCTCCATTGGCAGGGCAGCATTTGAATCAGGCGCCTGAACTAGAACCAGAATATACTGTTGTGGTACAGCAACAGAAAAAAAGCGGTTTTTTATGGCCGTTTATTATTTTTCTGATTCTGGCAGCTTTAATCCTGTTTTTTGTTCGTAGCTGTATGCAGGATGATGCTGAGGATTCGGCAAACACCCAAACGACCCGTGAAATTGCCGCAGCCCAACCGGCTTCTTTACAGTTGAGTACCGGCACTAATGGTGAAATTATCAGTTGTCAGTTACAGCTGAATAATCCCCAATATATGCAAATTTTGCAAACCGAGATTAAACAGATCTTTAATTATAATATTGGTTGTGGGGCGCTCAGCAGTGAGGTTTATCATTCGGAATTTATTGATCAGGATAGCATTCCTTCCGTTTTGAAACTGATTCAAGGCATGCCAAATGTCTCACTGGACTGGATTGGTAATCAGGTTGCTATACGTGCAGCGAGTAATGCAGAAGCAGAACGTCTGGCAACACAAATTCGTAATCTGGCCAAAAATGTCACTGTTGTGGCTCAACAGCCGGTCAATAGGAGTGAGGCGATTCAGGCTGCCAATAGCGATGCAGAACAAGCATTGGCGAGTATCAAAACTGATCATGTTCAGGCCTTAGATGTTGCGACTGCACTGAATTTGCAGATTATTAATTTTGATAGCGCATCGACTGCCGTACCGGAAGTGAATAAATCGGTACTGGATCAGGCTGCCGCATTATTGCAGCGCGCACCGCATGTCATTCTTAAAGTCAAAGGACATACCGATGCACAGGGCAGTGAGGCCGAGAATAAAGTGCTGTCTGTGCAACGCGCGCAAGCAATTGTGGGCTATCTGATTGAAAAGGGGGTTGATCCTGCGCAATTGCAGGCTGTAGGCGTGGGAGAGGACCAGCCTGTTGAACCAAATGCAACATCTGCGGGACAGTTTCAGAACCGCCGCGTAGCTTTTGAAGTGGTTAATACTGAAACAGGTATTGTGCGTGAAGTGGATAGCGAGGGTGTTGTAGAAAAGAAAGCCAGCTGAAATAATTTTCCAGATGAAAAAGGACGAATGATTCGTCCTTTTTATATGGCTTAAATTAAGAAAAGACCGGTGGACTATAGGTCAAAGTTCGGCCGAGGAACCAGAGTAAAAACAGCACCAGCGGGATATGAAAAACCAGTTGGGTCACGGTAAAACCGATCACATCTTTGGCCTTTAACTTCAGGATGCCCAGCATCGGCAACATAAAGAAAGGATTGATCAGATTAGGTAAGGCTTCGGCAGCATTATAAATCTGCACTGACCAGCCCAGATGAACTTTCAGATCATGCGCAGCCTGCATTACATAAGGGGCTTCAATAATCCATTTACCTCCACCGGATGGAGTAAAGAAACCCAGAATCGCCGAGTATAAGCCCATCACGATGGCAAAGGTTTCCTGCGAGGCAATGGAAACAAAGAACTCGGCAATATAATGTGACAGCGACAGATTGGCCGGGTTTAGCGCATTGGTCATCATAAAGGCAATACTGCCATACAGCGGAAACTGGATCAGTACCCCTGAAATAGCCGGAACAGCCTTTGAAACTGCATTCAGAAAATTTCGTGGTGTACCGTGCAAGGCCACGCCCAAAATCAGGAAGATAAAGTTATAGGTATTTAAGCTGGAAATGGCCAGAATCGGATTACTTTTGGAAAATTCGTTAAACATCCAGACTGTACCTAGAATCACAATTAGAATGCTTAAAATGGGTGAATTTTCCAGCCAGTCACCCGGTCTTTTTTCAGCAGATATTTCCGGTTTTTCTTCTTCAATCTGAATCGGGAAGTGCTCAATGGTTTTAATGGCTGAACCTTTAGGTGCTGACCAGTAAGCAATTGAAGCCACAATCAGTACCGCCGTCATGATCATAGACTGCGGCAAGAAAATAGTCTCAGTAAACGGAATCACGCCCGTCAGATTATAAATTGGTTCAGGCAGACTGCTTTTATTGGCCTGTAACTGTGCAGCTGAAGAACTGATCCCCAGTGCCCAAGTCGCACCCATCCCGATAATCGCGGCAGCCGCAGCAGCGCGATAATCCATATTGAGTTCTTTACGCTGTGCCAGTGCAATCACTAGAAGTGCAGTCAGTACAGTACAGTACTCATGGCCCAGTTAATCAGGGAAATTGACAGGCTGACCGTGGCGACCAGGACAATCGCACCACGACCGGAATGCGGCAGGCGTGCCATTTTTTGAATCAGCAGCTGGACAGGCTTGGATACGGAAACCACATAACCGACCACGATCAGCATGCACATCTGCAAGGTAAAGGGGATCAGGCTCCAGAAGCCGTCTCCAAAGGAAATCGCGACATCCTGTGCCGGTGCACCAATTCCGATGGCGGCAATCGCCACAATGATGACGCCGAGTAGCGCAAAAATATAAGAATCCGGAAACTATTTTTCAGACCAGTCGCTGACGCGCATGGCGAAGCGCTGCAAAGTATTTTGTTGAGTTTGCATGATTAAAATCCATTTATTCTACGATTATTATTTTGAAATGAAACGGCTATATATAAAAAAGCCCTTAAGAATGAAGCATCTTAAGGGCTGGCTGGATCAGGCAGCGTTACGTAGTAGCGCTACCCCAGTGACTTTTTGAATCTCTTCAAAACTTACTTCTGGTGCCAGTTCAACCAATCGAATTCCATCAGGACTAACATCCAGTACACCGAGATCGGTAATAATCCGGTTCACCACCGCTTGACCAGTCAGCGGCAGGCTACACTGCTGTACAATCTTCGGTGTACCATCTTTGGCACAGTGTTCCATCAAGACCACGACTTTTTGTACACCCGCGACCAGATCCATGGCACCGCCCATGCCTTTGACCTTTTTGCCCGGAATCATCCAGTTGGCCAGATCACCAGTTTCAGACACTTCCATAGCACCCAGAATAGCAATATTGACATGACCGCCACGGATCATGGCAAAGGAGTCGGCACTTGAGAAAAATGAAGCACCTTTACGCGCGGTAACCGTCTGTTTACCGGCATTGATCAGGTCGGCATCGACTGTCTCCTCGGTTGGAAACTCGCCAATCCCCAGCAGGCCATTTTCAGACTGCAGCCAGACATTGATATTTTCCGGAATATAATTTGCGACTAGCGTCGGCAAGCCAATTCCTAAATTGACATAGAAACCATCTTCAAGCTCTTGTGCCGCGCGCTGCGCCATTTCATTACGTGTCCAAGCCATGATCAAGCCTCCGCCTTTAAGGTCATCTGTTCAATACGTTTTTCCGGTTGAGTATTCAGGACTATCCGGTTCACATAAATGCCCGGAAGATGGATGTCATCCGGATCCAGCGCACCGATCTCGACAATTTCTTCAACTTCAGCAATGGTAACTTTACCCGCCATGGCACAGACCGGATTAAAGTTCTGCGCAGTTTTGCGGAAAATCAGATTGCCGGCTTTATCGGCCTTATAGGCTTTAACCAAGGCGACATCGGCAGTTAAAGATTCTTCCAGAATGTAAGACTTGCCATTAAATTCACGGACATCCTTACCTTCAGCGATCACGGTTCCGACACCCGTCGCCGTATAGAAAGCCGGAATACCGGCACCGCCAGCACGTAATTTTTCTGCCAGTGTACCCTGTGGGGTCAGTTCAACTTCCAGTTCGCCATTTAAATATTGACGTTCAAATTCCTTGTTTTCACCGACATAAGATGAAATCATTTTTTTAATCTGTTTTGTTTCCAGCAAGAGTCCGAGACCGAAGCCGTCTACGCCGGCATTGTTGGAAATACAGGTTAGTTGCTTAGTACCTGTTTCTTTTAAAGCTGCGATCAAAGCTTCCGGGATACCGCATAAACCAAAACCACCAACGGCCAGAGTATGACCATCTTGCACCACATCCTTTAAGGCGGATTGAGCGCTGTCATAAACCTTGTTTGACATCTTGTCACCTCTATTATTGTTGTAGCAGACTTCAATCTGCTGCTTATATCCTTATGGCTTGCTTAAGGTCATTTTGCTCAAGCAAGTTTATTTTCAAGCACAGGCTTTTTGCCAATAGGCATTGGCATAATTGGATGGATTGTTGCGCTGCAAGACGTCACTGATATTACGGCTGGCCTGCATCAAGGCATCCAGCTGAATACCGGTTTCAAAGCCCATCTTGGAGAGCAGGTAATACAGGTCTTCAGTTGAAACATTGCCTGAAGCGCCTTTGGCATAAGGGCAGCCACCTAGGCCAGCAATGGATGAATCAAATACGCGAATGCCTTGCAGTAAAGACTGATAAATATTGGCGATGGCCATGCCATAGGTATTATGAAAATGTCCCGCCAGAACCTTGGTATCGATTTCAGCCAAGCAGGCCTCCCAGACATTTTTCACCCGATCCGGTGTTGCTGTACCAATGGTTTCACCCAATGACACTTCGTAGCAGCCCATCTCCAGCAAACGCTGGGTGACTTTGACCACCTGCTTCGGATCAATCGCACCTTCATAGGGGCAGTCCACCATGCAGGAGACATAACCACGTACCTTGATATCATGGGCTTGGGCAGCGGCCATGACATCGGCAAACTTTTCCAGGCTTTCATCAATCGAGCAGTTGATGTTTTTGCGGGTAAAGCTTTCAGACGCAGCGGTAAACACCGCCACTTCCTTGCAACCCACGGCCAAGGCAGATTCAAAACCTTTCAGGTTCGGCGTCAGCAAACTGAACTGAATCTTTGGGTCTTTGGGCAATCCGGCAAACAGCACATCGCTGTCGGCCATTTGCGGGACCCATTTCGCGGAAACGCAGGAGCCGACTTCAATCGCCTGTAAACCGGTTTTCATCAGGTCCAGAATCAGGTTTTTCCGGTCATCCATTGTCAGTGGTGTTTTTTCATTTTGCAGGCCATCGCGTGGCCCGACTTCGACAATTTTAACGAAATCCGTCATGCCACTTCCTCCGCCAGCGGCTGGAACTCGACCAGCTCATCACCGGCCTTGACCTGATCACCTTTCTGGAAATAGGAACTGGCGATGATGCCGTCATGTGGTGCACGAATCGAATATTCGATTTTCATGGCTTCCAGCGTCATCAGCACATCATCTTTCTTGACTTTGTCATTGGCTGCGACCAGCACCTGGGTAATGACACCTGGCATTGGTGCGATCAGATTATTTTCCGTGCCTTGCTCATCCTGATTATTAAAATCAGACTTCAGGTAATTGAACTTATAACTTTGACCATTCTGGAACAGGGTAATGCCTTGCTCAGTCTGGCTAAAAGCCAGCTTTTGCTGTTTGCCCGCCAGTTGTAACGCTAAAGTATGGGCCTCGACGAGTTTTCCTTGAATCTCAATCTGCTGACCGTTATAGCTGGCAACAAAACCTTGATCCTGGGTACTGAACTGAATTTTCAGGCTGATGCCATTGCGTTGTAATTGCACTGTATGGCTATTTTGCTGGTTTAGGCGCCAGAATGCTTTTTGCTGCCATACCGGATTGCTTGGAACGGGATTCTGTGCCTGACGTGACAGAAGTTCAATCAGTGCGGCACTAACTACCAGTTCGACACTGATATCCGCAGAAGGTTTGAGCAGAGATTCTTCTTCACGCTGAATCAGGCCAGTATCTAAATGTGCATTTTTAAAAGAGTCACACAGCACCAAGCGATCTAGAAAAGCGATATTGTTACCCAGACCATCGACATGGAACTGACCCAGTGCATGATGCATTTGGGTCAAGGCTGCTTCACGATTTTTACCCCAGACAATCAGTTTGGCAATCATCGGATCATAATAGGTGCTGATTTCATCGCCTTCGACAATGCCACTATCAACGCGGACATGGTCATTTTGCTCCGGATAATGCAGGTAGCTGATCTGACCAATCGCAGGAATAAAGCCTTTTTCCGGTTCTTCGGCATAAACACGGGCTTCGAGTGCATGTCCATGAATCTGCAATTCATGCTGCTGCTTCGGTAAAGGTTCACCAAAGGCCACGCGCAGTTGCCATTCCACCAGATCCTGTCCGGTAATCATTTCAGTGACAGGATGTTCAACCTGAAGACGGGTGTTCATTTCCATGAAGTAAGCTGTGCCGTCTTGCTCCACGATAAACTCGACTGTACCGGCACCGACATAATTTACTGCACGCGCAGCATCGATTGCCGCCTGACGCATCGCCTCCAGTTTGTCTTCCGGCATTTTCGGTGCAGGCGCTTCTTCCAACACTTTCTGATGGCGACGCTGTACCGAGCAATCGCGTTCGAACAGATGCACATAATTGCCATGCGTATCACCAAACACCTGCACTTCAATATGACGTGGCTGAATTACATAGCGTTCAATCAGAACGTCTTCATTGCCAAAACTTGAACGTGCTTCGCTTTTACATGAAGCCAGTGAACTCAGGAAATCTTCGCTGCGTTCCACTAGACGCATGCCTTTACCGCCACCGCCAGCACTGGCCTTGATCAGTACCGGATAGCCAATGCTGTCGGCCTGCTGTTTCAGAAAGTCGGCATCCTGATTGCTACCGTGATAGCCCGGGGTTAAAGGCACACCAGCTTTTTCCATCAACGCTTTAGAGGTGGCTTTGAGACCCATCGCCAAAATGGCATCGACAGGCGGGCCAATAAAGACAATATTATTGTCCTGACAGGCCAGGGCAAACTGGTCATTTTCCGACAAAAAGCCATAACCTGGGTGAATTGCTTGCGCACCGGTGTTTTTGGCCGCCTGAATAATACGTTCGATCTGTAAATAGCTTTGTGCTGCTGGAGATTCACCAATATAGATCGCTTCATCCGCCAGTTTGACATGCTGTGCCTGTGCATCGGCATCGGAGTATACGGCAACGGTGGCAATACCGAGTTTTTTTGCTGTACGAATCACACGGCAGGCAATTTCACCACGGTTGGCAATTAAAATCTTTTCAAACATCGTAGCATCCTTCTTGTTGTTATGCCGTGGTCTTGATCCAGGCCGGGCTTTGTTTGTTTAAAAATGCATTTAGTCCATTTTTCGCCTCATCTCCCTGGCGAATATAGGCAATATGCTGTGCAGTCTTGAGCAGTAAATCTTCGGTCAAAACCTGTTGGTCGACCAGTTGAATCAGTTGTTTTGAGGAATTTTGTGCAGCAGGGCCACCGAGTAACAGGGCTTCAACAATTTCATCAATTTTGCTGTCGAGCTGTTCCGGTGGAGTGACTTCATGCGCCAGTCCAATGGTTTTGGCCTGTTCCGCAGAAATTCGCTCGGCAGTCAGGAAGTAACGTGAAGCCTGACGCGCACCAATCGCACGAATCACATACGGGCTGATGGTCGAAGGCGCCAGACCTAGGCGTACTTCCGACGTCGCAAACTTGGCATCGGTACTGGCCACGCAAATATCACAAGCTGATGCCAGACCCATACCACCGCCAAAAGCAATGCCATGCACCCGGGCGATGGTTGGCTGCTTTAAAGTCGCTAGGCTTTGCAGCATTTTCGCCAGTTTTAATGCATCTGCTTCGTTGTCTGCTTGAGAAGCCTGACCGGCCTGTTTCATCCAGTTCAGATCGGCACCAGCCGAAAAGCTTTTGCCGCGCCCTGCCAGAATCACCACACGTACATCATCACGGCTATTTAAAGATTGGAAGCAGCGATACAATTCTTCAATGACCTGAGTATTAAAGGCATTGTGCAGTTCAGCGCGATTAATCCAGACAGTTGCCACTTGATTTTGCTGTTCGAGCTGTAAAAATTGATATGTCATTTTTTTCACCTCTTACATGCGGAACACGCCAAACTTGGTCGGCTGGATTGGCGCATTCAGTGCCGCAGCTAAACTAAGACCTAACACTTCACGAGATTGGGCAGGGTCAATGACACCGTCATCCCATAAACGTGCAGAGGCATAATAAGGATGACCTTGGCGTTCGTACTGATCACGAATTGGCTGTTTAAACTGATCTTCTTCTTCCGCAGACCAGTTAGCGCCTTTGACTTCAATCTGATCACGTTTTAAGGTCGACAATACGCTGGAGGCCTGTTCACCGCCCATCACTGAAATACGTGAGTTTGGCCAAGTCCACATAAAGCGTGGTGAATACGCGCGGCCACACATACCATAGTTGCCGGCACCAAATGAGCCGCCAATCACCATGGTCAGTTTAGGCACATTGGCATTGGCCACAGCCATCACCAGTTTGGCGCCATTTTTGGCAATGCCTTCATTTTCATACTGGCGGCCAACCATAAAGCCAGTGATATTCTGGATAAATAGCAGGGGAATATTGCGCTGACAGCACAGCTCAATAAAATGTGCACCTTTTTGTGCTGACTCGGAAAACAGAATGCCGTTATTGGCAATAATCCCGACTGGCATACCGTATAGGCTGGCAAATCCGGTAATCAAGGTAGTACCAAATCGAGCCTTGAATTCATCAAAACGCGAACCATCGACAATCCGGGCAATCACTTCACGGACATCAAAAGGTTTACGCGAATCTGTTGGCACGATACCGTATAGCTCTGAAGCATCAAACAAAGGCGCTTCCACATGTTCAGGCAACGGATTTGGTTTTTTATTTAAATTGGCCACAATATTGCGGGCAATTTCCAGGGCATGCTGGTCATTTTCAGCCAGATGATCGGCTACACCGGAGAGGCGGGTATGCACATCACCACCACCAAGGTCTTCACTGGAAACAACTTCACCGGTTGCAGCTTTGACCAGTGGCGGGCCACCGAGGAAAATGGTTCCCTGATTGCGTACAATAATAGTTTCATCCGACATGGCAGGCACATAGGCACCACCCGCCGTACAACTGCCCATTACCACGGCAATCTGGGCAATGCCTTGGCTCGACATACGCGCCTGATTATAGAAAATACGTCCGAAGTGATCACGATCCGGGAAGACTTCATCTTGTAGCGGCAAATAGGCACCGCCAGAATCGACCAGATAAATACAGGTCAAATGATTCTGCTCGGCAATTTCCTGAGCACGCAAATGTTTTTTTACGGTCAGTGGATAATAAGTGCCCCCTTTAACAGTCGCATCATTGGCAATGATCATGCAGGTTACGCCATTGACCTGACCAACGCCAGCGACCACGCCCGCAGCAGGCACATCGTCCTGATAGACCTGATAGGCAGCCAGTTGTCCAATTTCAATAAATGCCGTGCCAGGATCAATCAGATGATCAATACGTTCTCTGGCTAGTAATTTACCGCGATCCAAATGTTTTTGACGGGCAGTTTCACCCCCACCCAAGGCAATTTTTTGGACTTTCTGTTTCAGGTCTTCGACCAGATTTTGCATCGCCGTCTGGTTGTTTTTAAATTCGTCGCTGCGAATATTAATTTTGCTCTTTAATTGATTCATGCCGAACATCCTTGTCTATTCTTGTGATTTATTTTTTAGGCAGTTTCATTAAACAGTTCGCGGCCAATCAGCATGCGGCGAATTTCTGAGGTGCCTGCGCCAATTTCATACAGTTTGGCATCGCGCCATAGACGTCCCGCAGCAAACTCGTTGATATAACCGTTGCCACCCAAGGTTTGAATGGTTTCGCCCGCCATCCAGGTGGCTTTTTCAGCTGCATATAAAATCGCACTGGCGGCATCTTTACGCAGGCTACGGCTATGCTCTGCCTTGTCACATTCTGCGCCAACTGCATAGACCAGGGCTTTACAGGCCAGCCAGGTGGAATACATGTCAGCAATTTTGCCCTGCATCAACTGGAATTCACCCAGCGCCTGACCAAACTGTTTACGATCATGAATATACGGAATCACGGTATCCATACAGGCATCCATAATGCCGAGTGGGCCTGCACTTAAAACAGCACGTTCATAGTCCAGACCGCTCATCAGCACTTTGGTGCCATTGCCGACACCGCCGAGCACGTTTTCTTTTGGCACTGCGACATTGTCAAAAAATAGTGGATAAGTGTTTGAGCCACGCATGCCGAGTTTGTCTAGGTGCGTACCGTGACTAAACCCCGGCATATTTTTTTCAACCAGAAAAGCGGTCATGCCTTTGGCACCGGCTTGTAAATCGGTTTTTGCGTAGACCACCAGTACATCGGCATCGCCGCCATTGGTGATCCACATTTTCGAACCATTCAGCAGGTAATGATCACCTTTGTCTTCCGCTTTGAGTTTCATGCTGACCACATCGGATCCGGCATTGGGTTCGGACATGGCCAAGGCACCGACATAATCACCAGATACCAGTTTGGGCAGATAGCGCTGCTTTTGTTCTTCGCTGCCATTACGCTTAATCTGGTTTACACATAGGTTAGAATGTGCGCCATAGGACAAACCAATCGATGCTGAAGCACGGGAAATTTCCTGCATGGCAATGATGTGCGCCAGATAACCGAAATTTGAACCGCCATATTCCTCACTGACCGTCAGACCGAGCAGGCCCATCTCGCCAAATTTTTTCCAAAGGTGAGCAGGGAATTCATTGTCACGGTCCACTTGTTGAGCAATTGGAGCAATTTCCTTGGCGCAAAATGCAGCCACTGAATCACGAAGTGCAATAAGTGTTTCGTCCAAACCGAAATCCAAGCTTTGTAAATTCATTCTTCATCCATCCTGTGGTTCTATTTGTTGTATCCAAAAAAGCATTTTTGTTGTGCTTGTTATTTAACATACATCGAAAATTTAAAAAAGTGAATCAATATTCACAAAATGATTTACAATTCATTTTATCTTGTTGAGATTAATTTTATGAGTTATAAAAGATCATCATTGATGCAGGAACGAATGGAGCAAAATCGCTTGGCGATCTTGCAATCTGCTCGTGAGCTGATTACTCAAGGGGGCTTTAAAGAGGCGTCGATTCAGGCGATTGCAGAACGTGCAGGCGTTTCTACAGGCTTGGTATATCGATATTTCGAAAACAAGAATCAGATTTTGATTCAGGTTTTGTCAGAAGCAATTCGGCTTGAGATTGAGATTTTAAATCACATTGCTGCCTCGGATTTATCGCCAAAACAGAAATTGCAAAAATCTGTTACAACTTTTGTGAAGCGAGCCATGAACAGCCCACAGTTGGCGTATTCGCTGATGTTCGAACCGGTCGATCCGGAAATGGAACATGAGCGTTTTCACAGTAAACAGCTAATCAAGCAAAGCATTAAGGAAATTTTGGCTGAAGGAAAAGTCAATGGCGAGTTTGAATTTGAAGATTTAAATACCGCAGCACTGGGTGTGGTTGGTTCCATGACCTTTGTGGTAATTGAACCTTTGAATCCATCTCGGAATATCAGGTTTGATCAAAATTATAAGGATCACTTTGTCAAACAGATTGCCGATTTTTGTGTCAACGCAGTACGTCGACAGGAGGGAGTAGCAGGAGCATAAAACACAAAAAACAGGCAGGAAGACAGGGTTGTCGTGGTCAAAAACAATTAATAGAGTTGAAAATCAGAATTACAAAGAATCAAGGAGATCGATTCAATGACACAAGTACGGTTAAGCTATGCCTACGGAACAAGCAGCCAACCCTTATTGGGCATGACAATTGGCGAAAAATTTGATCAGGCATGCGAACAGTATGCACATTCTGATGCAATCGTCAGCTTGCACCAGAATGTGCGTCTGAGCTATCAGCAGTTGCAGCAGCAAGTGAATGCTTTTGCCTGTAGTTTGCAAAAACTGGGCCTGAAAAAAGGTGACCGTCTGGCCATCTGGTCGCCGAACTGTGTGGAATGGACCATTACCCAGTTTGCTGCATTTAAGGCGGGAATTATTCTGGTGAACTTGAATCCAGCTTATAAAAGTAATGAACTGGAATATGTCTTAAACAAGGTCTCCTGTAAGGGACTGGTGATTGCAGCGCAGTTTAAAACCACTGACTATCAGGAAATTCTGACTAAAATTGCACCTGAGCTGATGCAGACTGAAAGTAAATTCCTCAATGCAGAGCGCTTGCCGCATTTAAAGCATGTGATTAAAATTGATGATCAGCAGCATACCGGTATCCACCGTTTTCAGGATTTACTAAGCTCGCCAAGCGCCCAAGAGCTGGAACAACTGCAACAGATCTCCAGTGAATTGCAGTTCGATGAAACGATTAATATCCAGTTTACTTCGGGCACTACGGGTAATCCGAAAGGCACCATGCTGACCCATAATAATATTTTAAATAACGGGTACTTTGTCGGTGAAGCGATTCATTTAGGTCCAGAAGACCGCGTCTGTATTTCAGTTCCTTTATTTCACTGCTTTGGTATGGTGATGGGTAATCTGGCCTGTATTACGCATGGTTCTGCCATGATCTATCCATCAGCTGTATTTAATCCGCTGGAAACCTTGAAAGCCATTCAGCAGGAAAAATGTACCGCGGCTTATGGGGTGCCGACCATGTTTATTGCCATTCTTGAGCATGAACAGTTTGATGAATTTGATCTGAGCAGTTTACGTACCGGCATTATGGCCGGCAGTCCATGTCCACAGGAAATCATGCAGCGTGTGATTGAGCGGATGCATATGTCAGATATCACCATTTGCTATGGCATGACTGAAACCGCACCGGTCAGTGCGCAAAGCTCTACCGCAGACTCCATTGAACAGCGTGTTACGACAGTCGGCCGGGTACATCCGCATCTGGAAGTGAAAATTGTCGATGAAGATGGCAAGGTGGTGCCGCGCGGACAACTCGGTGAACTCTGTGTGCGTGGTTATTCGGTGATGCTCGGTTATTGGGAAGATCAGGATAAAACTGCAGAAGTAATTGATAATGCGCGCTGGATGCATACGGGTGATATTGCTGAAATGGATGATGAAGGCTTTGTCAAAATCAAGGGGCGAATCAAGGATGTCGTCATTCGTGGCGGTGAAAACCTGTTCCCCAAAGAAATTGAAGACTTCCTTTATACCCATCCTGCGGTTTCAGATGTTCAGGTGATTGGTGTGCCAGATCATAAGTATGGTGAAGAACTCTGTGCCTGCATCATTTTGCATGAAAACGATCCGTGTACTGAAGAAACTATTCGCCAGTATTGTGCCGAGCATATCTCACACAATAAAGTGCCGCGCTATGTGCGTTTCTTCCATGAGTTCCCGATGACAGCTTCCGGTAAGGCGCAGAAGTTTAAATTACGTGAATTTATGCGTGAAGAGTTGAACTTAAAGGAAATAGCTTAAGTATTGTTTAGTTTTTGAGATTGGTGAATTCTTCAACTTTTTTATCATTAAAAAAAGTTGAAGAGAAACTATTAAGAAAAAGCGAAAGATCTGCACAGCCTCACTTAGAAAGAAAGATTTTAATTTTAACGTGTAGGCCATGCTTTGACTTTCGATGGGCTAAAAGTAAACAAAAGCCCTTTATTTTGCTGAAGGGACATCCATGTCCCTTCAGCAAAATGGCGACATTCATGTCGCCTGTCATGTGATTAGATTTAGGATAATGGTCGAAAATTTAAAACCTTTAGATGGAATCTTTATCAATATTGTAATAACTGATAAACCGAATGCTCTTTAGTCTGTTGAATGGTGTGAGGTAAAGTGAAAATATGGCAAAAAACTTTCATAGTGAACTCGTCGTCGCTAATTATGATGAGCACATCCGTAAACTGATTCCCGGCTATGAACTGGTACATCAGCAAATTGATGCCATCCTAACCACTCATTTACCCGAAATTGCCCATATATTGGTCGTTGGTTGCGGGACAGGCTATGAGCTATCTTATCTGTTGCAACGCCACCCAAACTGGATATTTACTGCAATTGATCCATCGGCGACTATGCTGGAACAGGCGCAGAAAAATATTGGGTTAGGCCTAGAATCGCAGCGGATTCGTTTTATTCAGACAGATACACAAAGCTTAAATCAAGATAATCAGTTTGATGCGGCTCTAGCAATTTTGGTGGCACATTTTATTCCATCAGAAAATAAAACTGAATTTTTTCAGGATATATCCGATAGTCTTAAGACCGATGGAATCCTGTTAACCTATGACTTGATGCAACCTGAAAATAAAACTGAATTAAAAATCTTGCAAAAAATGGCACAGCAGACAGGACTCAGTATTCAACAAAGCGAAAAAATGATTGAACGGTTACAGCAGGATTTTCATTTAATCTCTGCCCAAGATTTAGCAGCGCTTTTAACCAAAGTCGGATTTAAACATAGCAAAATTTACTGTCAAATCATGAATTATTATGCTTTTTTTATACAGAAATAAGCATAGCTAACTGAAACAGTTAACTAGAAATTTAAATATAAGATTCAAGGAAGTGTAAAAACAATGTCAGCCTACTATCGTTTCATCAACCGCGAACAGCATGCCGATGGCAGCAGCACTGCTTATTATGAATCTAATATTCATGCGCAAGGTGCATGGAATCCGCATGAGCAGCATATGGCGCCCGCGACTGGCATTATTTGTGCAGAACTGGAACAGTTTCAGCCACGTGCAGAGATGCGCATTGGCCGGGTGAGTCTGGATATCTTTGGACTGATTGCTTTTGGTGAATTTTCCATTACTACGCGCATGATTCGTCCGGGTAAAACCATCGAGCTTATTGAAGCAGAAATGTGTGCCAACGGGAAAACCTGTATTGTGGCACGTGCCTGGAAAATGATGACTTCGGATACCCGTGCGATCGCCGGTCTGGAAGATTTTCCGGTTCAGCACCCTGAAGACCTGCCGGTGTGGGAAGGGATGCGCTGCTGGCCAGGTGGTTATATTCAAAGTATTAATACCCGTGCCCATGTCGATCATCGTGCGGGCAAAGGTATTGTCTGGTTATCCAATGCCCTGGAAATGGTAGAAGGTCAGACGACCAGCGACTTTAGCCGTTTGATGGGAATGGTGGATACAGCCAATGGCGTGGTGCCGCGTCAGGATCCAAATGCGGGATGGGGTTTCCCAAATCTGGATTTGCAGATTCATTTGCATCGTTTACCTAAAGGCACATGGCTAGGACTAGAAGTGCTACAGCAATATGGTGAAGATGGCATTGGTTTAACCAGTGGAATTTTACATGATCTTCATGGGCCTTTTGGTCGCAGTGAGCAGATTTTAACCTTACGTAAATTTTAAAATCTGATTTACACAAAAGGACGAATTGCTTCGTCCTTTTTTTATTGGCATGCTGTGCGCAATTATTCAGGAAGATCAGCAGATGCGGATTAGTATTATTGGGGCAGGTCGAGTTGCCTTTCATCTTGCCCAAGGCTTAAATGGACAGCATGAGCTTGTACAAATCTATAGCCGCAGTTTTGCCAAGGCAGAACAGCTGGCATCTAAATTTAAGGCTCAGGCGATCAACGCTCCTGAATTACTGCATTCCGAAATTGATCTTTTAATCATTGCCGTCAGTGACCAATTCATTCGATCTGTCATCGAGCAGGTACATGCCTATCTTCCTGATGTGTTGATCGTACATACTTCTGGCAGTACCCACTTAAACGTTTTGCAGGATGTTCACCCACGTTCAGGTGTATTTTACCCTTTACAGACTTTTAGTCTGGAACGTGACATCGACTGGTCGAATACGCCTTTATTTATTGAAGCGGATAATGCTGAAGATCAAGAAAAACTGCATGATCTAGCGAATAGCCTAAGCAATAGAGTCTATCACTATAGCTCTGAACAACGCTTAAGTTTGCATCTGGCCGCAGTATTTGCCTGTAATTTCAGTAATTATTGTTATGATATGGCCAAACAGATTGTAGATGCTGAGCAGGTCGATTTCAGTCTGCTGTATCCCTTAATACTAGAAACTGCCCATAAAGCTACCGAAAATGATCCAAGGCAAATGCAGACTGGCCCCGCCATGCGTGGTGATCAAAATATCCTAAATATGCATCAGCAGATGCTGGCGAATCGGCAGCGAGCAGATTTACAAAATGTCTATCAGTTGTTGAGCCAGCAGATTCTCACGCGTCATCAGAAATGAAGAAGCTAATGATTTATCTACAGAGCAGGGTTCAAAGACAAATTTTCTCTATAAAAAAGCGCTGAATAATCAGCGCTTTTGTGAGTCTTAGATTAAGAAATTTTCTTGAAGATAAAGTCATTAATCTTGTGACCGGCTTCAATGCCGCGACGCTCAAACTTGGTTTGTGGACGCCAGTCAGGACGAGGATAGCTGTTGCCTTTACCTGCGAGGTTTTCCAGACGTGGACGTTCTTCCAAAACTTCAAGCATCCATTCTGCATATGGTTCCCAATCTGTTGCAGCATGGAAGGTGCCGCCCAGATCCAGCTTTTGCTCAACCAGTGGCATACGTTCATGTGAAACAAAACGGCGTTTAAAATGACGTTTTTTCTGCCATGGATCAGGGAAGTAAAGCTGAACCGTATTGATACTATTGTCCGGCATTTCACGCAGCACTTGAATCGCATCAGCATCCAGTACACGTAAGTTGGTTACGCCGGCCATACCTGCTTCATAGATACACTGCGCAATGCCTGGTACATGAACTTCAATCCCGACAAAGTTACGCTCGGGATTGGCCTTGGCCATCAGCACCAGAGAACGGCCCATACCAAAACCGATTTCTACCGTTAAAGGACGCTCAGGATGTTCAAAGTGTTGACGTAAATCGCCCACCGGATATTCCAAAATTAAGTGACCATATTGTTCAAGCGCAGTACGTTGAGAGGTGTTCAGCGGCATTGAGCGGCGCATAAACGTCACGATTTCACGGTGCTCGCTTAAATTGTCCAGCTCCACGACTTGCTGGTCTAATTGATCGTTCGACATAACTTTGGCAAATCTAAAAATTCAGAATGCGGTATTTTAAGTCCTGAGCCGAGCAAGTCAAACTTTTCTCGGTATTTCTCCATAAAAATCGGCAAGATCTCCCAGATACAATAAAAGAGCCAAGCGAGGCTCTTTTATTAATCATCATGCCTCAGCTCCTAAAACGGTCAATCAAGGTGCTGCTGGCTTCATTTAAACCAATCACGGTCACCTCTATACCTTGAGCTTTAAATTTCTGGATGACGTTATTCAGCATATTGACTGAAGTCACATCCCAGATATGTGCATGGGTCAGATCCAGCTCGACATGTGCAAGCTTTTCTTTAAAGTCAAAGAACTGATAGAATTTTTCTGAACTACTGAAAAAAATCTGTCCGGAAATAATATAGCTGCGGGAGTGAGCTGAATTTAAATGGGTAGATACATGCACGGTTCTTTCCAGTTTATTAATAAAGAACAGGGCAGAAAGTAGCACGCCAACAAATACACCCAGTGCCAGATTATGGGTGGCTAAAACCACCAGCACCACCGCAATCATAACCACATTAAATTCCAGCGGATGTTTATTGAATTGTTTGACTGAACCCCACTGGAAAGTGGTAAAGGCGACCATCACCATAATCGCCACCAAAGCCGCCATCGGAATATAAGCCAGCCAGTCTTTCAGAAACACCACCAGGCACAGCAAAAATACACCGGCAATCAGCGTCGATAAACGGGTTCGTGCACCGGAAGACACATTAATAATCGATTGACCGATCATGGCACAACCGGCCATGCCACCCATAAAACCACTGACAATATTGGCCATACCCTGACCACGACATTCCTGATGACGGTCACCTTCAGTTCCGGTGACTTCATCAATTACAGTCGTGGTCATCATGCTTTCCAGCAAACCGACAGTCGCCAGCGTCAATGAATAAGGCAGTACAATTTGTAGGGTTTCCAGATTGAGCGGAATCTCCGGCAGCAGGAACACTGGTAAGGTGTCCGGAAATTGCCCCAGATCACTCACGGTTCGCATATCTGTACCCAAGAACAGCGCCAGTCCACTCAGCACGATGATGCAAATTAGCGGAGAAGGAATGGCTTTACCAATTTTAGGCAGATAAGGAAATAGATAGATAATCGCCAGACCCATGGCAATAAACAGATAGCCCATCCCATCCATTTTTTGCATCTCGGGAAGCTGTGCGACAAAAATCAGAATTGCCAATGCATTCAAAAATCCATACACCACAGCTTGCGAAACAAAGCGCATCAACTTGGCCACTTTAAAATAACCGGCAATGACCTGAATAATTCCGGTCAGAATAGTCGCTACCAGCAGATATTGCAGTCCATGGTCTTTTACCAGCGTAATCATCAGCAGTGCCATCGCACCCGTAGCCGCTGAGATCATGGCAGGGCGGCCGCCAAAAAAAGCAATCGTCACAGCAATACAAAACGAAGCATAGAGACCGACCTGCGGATCGACGCCAGCAATTGCAGAGAAGGCGATCGACTCGGGAATTAAGGCCAGTCCAACCACCAAACCTGCGAGTACATCAGTCCGGACATTGGAAAACCATTCTTCTTTTTTAAGGCTAATCACGAAATATCATCTAAATTTGGAAAACCTGGGTATCTTAAACAGATGCGGTCAAAAATCTACAGAGATGGGCTTGAAAAAGCCGTTAATTTCCTGAATATTGAATGAGTAAATGTCCTGAGGGGCAGTTACGCTTTTTTGCAATTTACAGGTTTGATCACTTGAAAGTTTGACAGAAGCGATTTAAAACATAGAGAAGTGTATAACAAGGATCAGAAATGAAGCTTTACTATTCGCCGGGTGCATGCTCACTGGCAGCTCATATTATTTTAAATGAAATTAATGTCGATTTTGATTTGGAACGTGTTGATTTAAAAACACATAAAACAGAGAAAGGTACGGATTATTACGAAATTAATCCTAAAGGCTATGTACCAGCCTTAGAAATTAATCCTGGTCTGATCCTGACAGAAAACGTAGCCATTTTACCTTTTCTGGCTCAACACGATCCAAAACAAGATCTGATTCCGCCATCTGGTATGGGACGTGCCAAAGTTCTGGAATGGCTGGGTTATCTCAATTCAGAATTGCATGATGCTTATGCGGTGTTCTTTGGTGGCAAGTTATCCGATGATGAAAAGAAAAAAGCCTATGCAGAAGTCGATCGTCTATTAAGTTATATCGACAAAGCGATTGCTGAATCAGACAATGACTATCTGGTTGATGATAACTTTGGCCCAGCCGATGCTTATCTGTTTGTGTTGACCAATTGGTCGAATCATATTGAGCATGATTTAAGTCCGTATAAGAATATTATTCATATCCGCAATAAAGTCGCAGAGCGTCAGTCTGTACAGATTGCAATGCGAGATGAAGGTCTAATTCCATAAAATTTAAAAAAAAGCATAATTATTATGCTTTTTTTTTGACTTTCATTTAATAATTGCTATTGGAATAAATAAGATGAAGAGAATACTGAATTTAGTATTAAGTTTCGGTTTAACGGGAATGCTGGTTGCATGTAGTAGTGTTAAAAATCCAGAAAATGTAGCTCAAGAATATGTTACAGCAGCCTATAAAGGCGATTCAGAAAAAATGCTCTCTTATATTTATATACCTGAAAATGTTAAAGCCCAAGCAGGTTCTGAAGAAATGATTCAAGGCAAAATAAAAGCTGGCGCGGCAAAGGCTAAAGAGCAAGCTGAACGTAAAGGCGGAGTCAAAGAAATTAGTGTGGTAGACAAAAATATCGATGAAGCAAATGGAAAAGGACGGGTGACTATCGGAGTCAGCTTTAAAAATGAAGGCTCTAATTCTGTAACAGATCGAGTAAAACTTATCAAAAATGAAGATAAATGGAAAGTTGATTTATAATCGGTTTAGTTTGATTTTGGGCAGATTAGTTATTCTAATCTGCCTTTTTATTGGGTTTCCCCCCCAAGATACTATAAAGCAAGATAAACAGATTTATATGCCCGAGCACGCATTTCAAGTGGGTGATTGGATTGTTCGGGAAGGGGTGGGTTACGAAAGTTTTTTAATCAAAAAACTGAGTGGGAGTGAATACTCACATATTGGCGTGATTGCAGAAACTCAACCGAATATTTTGGTGGTGCATGCGACCACAGATGATGATCCCTCACATGTAAATCAAGTGATTCAATCAGATATCAGTGATTTTATTGACTCAAAACGAGCAAAAAAGTGGGCAGTTTATAGAGAAAGCAGTTTAGAGCCATATAAAAGAAAAGATATTGCTAGGGCCGTGACAAGGCAGGTAGGAGAGCAATTTATTTTAGGATCAAGAGGTGAGACGCATCGTTATTGCACTACGATTATTGCAGAGAAACTTCCATTGTCTTTACGTAATAAACTGGTCTGGAGCAAGATTGAATTGCCAGGCTTGCAGGGGGAGCTGCTTTTTCCTGATGCTTTATTAAAGCTTGAATCCGTCGAGCTGATTTATAAAAATAGATAATTTAGGATGAGTAAAAGCTAAATGATAGTCAAAGAATCATACAATCCTTTGACTACGATGAGATTTATTTAAAGAAATAACCAGTTTCCGGCGAGCTGGCATTGGCCATACGTTTGCGTGGCATACGGCCGGCCAGAAAAGCTTCACGGCCAGCTTCGACTGCTTTTTTCATGGCTGAGGCCATGAGTACCGGATTCTGTGCAGCCGCAATCGCCGTATTCATCAGTACACCATCACAGCCCAGTTCCATCGCAATTGCGGCATCACTTGCAGTACCAACACCGGCATCGACCAGTACAGGCACTTTGGCATTTTCTTTAATAATCGACAGGGTATGTGGATTGAGAATTCCCAAGCCCGAACCAATCAGGCTGCCCAAAGGCATAATTGCCACACAGCCCATGCTTTCCAGTTCTTGCGCCACGATTGGATCATCCGAAGTATAGACCATGATCTCAAAGCCATCGTCAATCAAGGTACGTGCAGCTTTCAAGGTTTCAGTCACATTCGGATATAAGGTCTTTTCATCGCCTAAAACTTCAAGCTTGACCAGATTATGGCCATCAAGGAGTTCGCGTGCCAGCATACAGGTGCGAACGGCACTATTGGCATCGAAACAACCTGCGGTATTCGGCAAAATGGTATATTTTTCCGGAGGAATGACTGACAGCAGATTCGGCTGATCTGGATGCTGTCCAATATTGACCCGACGAATCGCGACAGTAACAATCTCTGCGCCACTGGTTTCAATGGCTTGCTGAGTTTCATTTAAATCTTTATATTTGCCTGTGCCTACCAAAAGGCGAGACTGGAATTGGCGTGAACCAATCTGTAATAAATCTTGCATAATCGTCCCGAGTATTAGCCGCCACCGACCGCGTGAATAATTTCTATTTTGTCTGTATCGCAAATCGGCGTATCGCCTAATCTGCTTTTAGGAATAATCATTTCATTGACTTCAACTGCAAAACGCTTACCCTCAAGCGCCATACTCTGAATCAGTTCCAGCAGATTCTTGCAGTGAGTTTCCTGTTGTTCGCCATTGATATAAATCATCATTCTAGCTACCCTCCATGATTAAGTGATTTTCAGACTTATCTGGCGTATTTTAAAGCATTCCAAGCCAGAATTAACCATCCTGCAATCATTAAAGCACCACCAATTGGCGTAATTGCGCCTAATCCACGTGGTAAACCCAAGGCCATGATATACAGTGAACCAGAAAATAATAAAATACCGACCTGAATTAGCCAAAAACTCCATTGAATCGGGAGTGTCGGAATGACTTTCGCGAGCAAGGCCAGAATAAGCAAACCTAAGGCATGATAGAAAAAATAATCCGTTGCCGTTTGCCACCAGCCGAGCTGGGCTTCAGTCGCGCGCGCTTTTAAACCATGTGCACCAAAGGCACCGAGCATCACGGCAAGCGCCAAGTTGAGTGCTGAAATCGCAATCCACATTTGAATTGATCTTCCTGATAAAGTTTGCGCTCAACCTTAGCATAAATTCAAAATTCGGACATAAAAAAGCCTTCATCAAAGAAGGCTTTTTCAGATTAAATCAATAACAGAATTTGGTATTAATTGGAGGACATCGCCACTTTAATTTTTTCCATGGCATTTTTTTCGAGTTGGCGAATACGTTCCGCGGAAACGTTATATTCGGCGGCCAGCTCATGCAGGGTTGATTTCTCGTCATCTAGCCAGCGGCGCTGCAAGATATTACGTGAACGATCATCGAGCTGATCCATGGCTTCGTGCAGAGCAGAGGTACTTTGTTCCTCATAATCCTCATTTTCAATCAGACGGGCCGGATCATAACGGTTATCTTCAAGATATAAAGCCGGTGCAACATAAGTTGAACCTTCATCATCGTCATCGCCGGAAGCATCAAAAGCAGCATCATATGCCGTCAAACGGCCTTCCATCTCCAGAACTTGTTCTGGTGTGACATTTAAATCATTGGCAATCGACTGTGCTTCTGCGAGGGTCAACTTTTTCGATGATTTTTTCAGGCTACGCAGATTAAAAAACAGTTTACGTTGCGCTTTGGTGGTGGCGATTTTAACAATACGCCAGTTACGGATCACATATTCATGAATTTCCGCCTTAATCCAGTGCACAGCAAATGACACCAAACGTACGCCCATATTCGGGTCAAAACGTTTTACAGCTTTCATCAGACCCAGGTTGCCTTCCTGAATCAGGTCGCCTTGTGGCAGACCATAACCTGCATAACTGCGTGCAATATGCACCACAAAACGCAAATGTGACATGACCAGCATTTTTGCTGCATCTAAATCCTGGTCATAGTAATAGCGTTCAGCCAACTCTTTTTCTTGTTCGGCCGTTAAAATCGGAATCTGATTGACAGTGCTGATATAAGCACCGAGGTTGACCCCTGGCGCCGATAATGACAGGGGCATCAACTGATTGCGGCTGTCACTCATGTGTTCTCCTTGAAGTGCGGGATAACCCTAAACATAGGTTTTATCTTAATCCAATCTCTCCGCAAATAATGGATATTTGGGTAGAGAAATGTAAAAAAGTATACGAAACTAAGATAAACAGTTTAATTGAAAATTTTTAAGATTCAATCAAGTAGTGAAACTCTGAATCAGAAATTTTTCTTGATTCAAGCTTGAGTTGATGAATCTGGCAATAACGGCTGATATCCGTCTGACTATGTGGATCAGAGGATTTCAGCAAGAAAGTTTTCTGATTACCGGCCTTTAGTGCCCGTTTTAACATTAATAGCGGCATCGGGCAGGGTTTTCCCATGGCATCGATAAGACAATATTGCTCTGGATCTTGCGACATTAGGGTTTCATTCATATAGCAAAAAAATGACAATAAATAGTAACAAAGAAGCGCATGGAACCAAACTGCTTTAATAAAGATCACAATCTAAAAGAAGATATAAAGTCTTTTGACAATTTTCATGAAAAAAATAACTAAATCAAACAGAACATGCTAAAAAAAATCTATTAATTGTGATAAACCCATGTTAAGCTCGTTGCGTATTTGGGACTTTGAATAAACAAAGTGATTGTTTTTCACCCTATTACATAAATGGATGTAACCGGGATTTTGTTGATAGTTTTACAGAATGATTACAAGCTTAAAAATAATATTTTCAAACTTGTTTGCTCTGCTGTTTGCAACACCGGGTGGTCCTTCTTTTAGTTTCAATGAGGATTAACTTATGACAGCTGCTCGCGAACAAGGCGTAGTTAAGTGGTTTAACGATACTAAAGGCTTCGGCTTTATTCAACGTAACGGCGGTGATGACGTATTTGTTCATTTCCGTGCTATCCAAGGTGACGGCCACCGTTCACTTCGTGATGGTCAACGCGTTGAATTCAGTGTTGTTAAAGGCCAAAAAGGCTTTCAAGCTGAAGAAGTTCAACCATTAGACTAATCTTCGGATTAAGCTAAAAAGAAAACGCTCCAATATAACTTGGGGCGTTTTTTGTTTATACTATCCCCATCTTAGTGATTACCCAAGTAGAGCACCGCTTTATGTCATCTGGTTTTGAAACCTTAAATTTACATCCCAATCTAAAAAAAGCGATTGATGCTTTAGGCTTTACCACCATGACGCCTATCCAGCAGAAGGTTTTAAAATTCACGCTGGCAGGACATGATGCCATTGGCCGCGCACAGACAGGTACAGGTAAAACTGCAGCTTTTTTAATTAGTATCATGAATGATCTATTAAATAACCCAATTCAGGAGCAGCGTTATCGTGGTGAACCGCGTGCCCTGATTTTGGCACCGACCCGTGAACTGGCACTGCAAATTGAAAGCGATGCACAGGATCTGGCCAAATATGCCGGTCTCAATGTCGTGACTTTGCTGGGTGGTGTAGATTTTGACAAGCAAAAGAATCAACTAAATAAAGCACCTGTCGATATTATGGTCGCGACACCCGGTCGTTTGATCGATTTTGTCGAGCAAAAAGAAGTCTGGCTGGATCAGATTGAATTTCTGGTCATTGATGAAGCGGATCGTCTACTCGATATGGGCTTTATTCCTTCAGTGAAACGCATTGTGCGTTTTTCGCCGCGTAAGGAGCAACGTCAGACTTTAATGTTCTCTGCAACATTTAGCTATGATGTACTAAATTTGGCACAGCAATGGTTATTTGAACCGGTCACAGTTGAAATTGAACCGGAAAAGAAAACCAATGCCGATGTCGAGCAACGGGTGTATATGGTGGCTAAGGCCGATAAATATAAACTGTTGCAAGAAATCTTGCGTGATGAGCCGATTGAAAAGGTGATGATTTTCGCCAACCGTCGTGATCAGGTGCGTAAGCTTTATGATCATTTAAAACGTGATGGTTATAAGGTGGTCATGCTGTCTGGTGAGATTGCTCAAGACAAGCGTCTAAAAATGCTAGACCAGTTCAAAAATGGTAAGCACAACATTATGATTGCAACAGATGTTGCGGGTCGTGGTATTCATGTGGATGGTGTTTCACATGTGGTGAACTTCACTTTACCTGAACAGTCAGATGATTATGTACATCGTATTGGACGTACTGGCCGTGCGGGAACACGTGGTGTGAGTATTAGTTTCCTTGCCGAAGATGATGCGTTCTATCTACCAGAAATTGAGAAGGCGATTGGACAGAAATTGCCTTTAACTCGTCTGGAAGGTTATTGCTAATCCAGATTAAAAAAACCGCTCTTCAAGAGCGGTTTTTTTTATGACCATGTGATCTGGACTTATTTGGCCTGACAACGGAAAGTCAAAATGGTTTGATAGTCATCATTCTGGTTTAAACCAGTATTGGTGCCTGCGATATTCCCGAGAACGGTAGCTGCTGCCTGAATCATTTGTCCAGTCTGATCATCAACGACACCTTTTAATGCCCCGTTATAACCCGTCTTTTCATCGATAATAATCGCAGTAGCTTTCGAACCACAGGTTTTGCTGGCAGCATTAATGGCATTATTTTTAGCAGTTAGTTGATTTTTACCTAATCCGGTGACCTCAAACTGATTATTTTCTTTCTGAATTGCCAGTGAGGTTGGGTTGGAAGCGCAGGCAGTTAAAAGTAGAACTGAAGCTGCTAATCCGCTGATCGCAATTGTTTTTTTCATGATAAAATCTCGGGTGAAAACAGAATTAAGCTTATTTGAGCATAGTAAAGCGCACAGAATTTGGAGCTGTTGTATAAGTTTGGAAATTTTTAGTGTGACTCTATGCTAAAAAAGTAATTCAACTGAGTATTTCATTGATTAAAATAAAAATATTGTAATGTTCTTGAGTAATTTTTGCGGCTAAGTCGCGGTGAAGTTTATAGAGTATTACAGCTGGAATATGCTAATCTTGAAAACAGTTTTTAAGTATAGATCTACAAAGCAATGACGGAATCCGTGGTCGACATCGTTCATCAAAATATTCACCAACGTCAATCAATAGGACATTTGCTGGCACCGGCACCGAATGCAGAACAGCTGGAGCTGGCTTTTCAGGCGGCATTGACAGCACCGGATCATCATCGGTTGAAACCCACCACCTTTGTGGTGATACCTGATGCACAGCGTGAAGCATTTGGGGAGCTGTTGTCTCAGGCACTGGTCGATCTGGGTGAAACTGAAACGGCACAGATTGAACGGGTCAAGAATCATCCATTCCGTGCGCCACTATTGGTGCTGGCTTTAACGCGTTTGCAAGATCATCCTAAAGTTCCACATTTTGAACAGATTCTCAGTTCAGGTGCCGCCATACAGAATTTTCTGTTATCACTCCAGGTTCAGGGTTTCTCGACCATGTGGCGCAGTGGTGCTGTAGTCGAATCTGGCCTGTTTAAGCAGGCATTAGGAATTTCAAAAGACGATCTGGTCTCGGGTATTATTTATATTGGCACTGCAGCAAAAGCAATTCCAGCACGCGCAGAGATTCAGACCAGTAATTTTGTAAGTTATTGGAATCAGAACGGTTAATTTGCACGGTATAACAGGGTATTAAAAAATAACATGTCAGAATTAAATTTTTCAGCACTGGTCGAGCCGGTTGCAGTCGATCATAAGACCGCTTTAAGAGTCACGGTGTTGGGTGGGGGTAGTTTTGGTACCGCAATGGCCAATACCGCAGTGCGTAATGGTTGTAATACCATGATCTGGATTCGTGATGAAGCTGTTGCGGCAGATATCAATGCCACGCATATCAATAAACGTTATTTGCCAGATTTCCAGCTGGAAGAAAACTTACTGGCTGTGTCGGATCTGGAACTGGCTGTGCGTGATCGTGATATTATTTTAGTCGCGATTCCAAGTCATTCTTTTCGGGATGTCCTGCAACAAATCAAGCCTTTTATCACCTCACAAGCCGTGATTTCACTCACCAAAGGGATTGAAGCCAAAACCTTTAGTTTCATGAGCGATATCATTCGTGAAGTGTTGCCTGAAGTGCCTTATGGTGTGTTATCAGGACCGAATCTGGCCAAAGAAATTGTGGCAGGACAGCCAGCAGGAACCGTGATTGCCAGCCAATCCGAGCTGGTGCGTTATGCCGTACAACAAGCCTTACATAGTGCCTTGTTCCGCGTATTTGCTAGTGATGATGTGCATGGGGTAGAACTCGGGGGCGCATTAAAAAATATTTATGCTGTCGCGATGGGTATGGCAGCAGCATATAACGTGGGTGAAAATACCAAGAGTATGATCCTGACCCGTGCTTTGGCTGAAATGAGCCGTTTTGCAGTAAAACTCGGTGCTAATCCGCTGACTTTCCTTGGGCTTTCAGGTGTTGGTGATTTGTTTGCAACCTGTAGCAGTCCGCTCAGCCGTAATTATCAGGTGGGCTACGCGCTTGGCAAGGGTAAGACTTTGGAGCAAGCAACGACTGAATTGGGGCAAACGGCAGAAGGGATTAATACCATTGTGCAGGTGAAGGCACGTTCGGAAGAGCTCGATGTGTATATGCCAATTACCTCGGCTTTGTATGATGTGATTTTTGAAGGTGCGCCACCACTCAATATTGCATTGTCATTGATGAAAAACGGGCATCGCAGTGATGTCGAATTTGTCTTGCCACATCATCAAGTCTGATCTATAACACAGGGACTGTCTGCGAATTGTCATATCAGCGGGTTAACATGCAGGCAAAAGAATATAAGGAAATCAAATGCAACTGACTTTAGTCCGACATGGCGAGGCCGCACCACCGGTCAATGGTAATGATAGCAAGCGACCATTGACGGAGCGTGGCCATCAACAGGCTGAGCAAACTGCACAGTACTTGAAAGATCAGATTAAGCCTGAAGTATTTGTGGTGAGTCCCTTATTGCGCGCGCAGGAAACTCTGGCACATTTGCAGCAGTATTTTAAAGATGTGCCGGTGGTGATCTGTAATACGATTAAACCGGATGATGATGCCAAAGTTGCAGTGGAATGGTTGTCGCAACTGCCTTATGAGTCGATTGCAGTGGTGTGTCATATGAATGTGGTGGCACATATGTCTTCCATTCTGCTGGCTGAATCTTTTCATCCTTATGCATTGGCAGAAGCGCGTATTTATGATCAGGCGGTGATTGCCCCGGGTTTATCCACACAGATAAAAAGCTTTATTCCTACACTATAAAAAATTAATTAAAACGGCAGAACACAATCAATGTTGTATTTATGGATGCCAGAAGCCAATGGGGTTTGGCAATGGTCAACTGGGGAATTCTGGAACACTGCGGCCACACTTGAGCAGTTGATTCAGGAGATTCAGGCTCATCATGGCGAAGAAGCAGTAGTGTTTTTCCCGAGCCGTCATGTGCAAATTTTGCAGCAGACTTTGCCCAAGAGCCAATATAAAAAAATGGGCAATGAGGGCATCAAGTATCTGCTTGAAGAGTATGTGGTGCTGCCCGTCGATGCCATGAAAGTGCTGCATCATTTTCAGCAGCCTGATCAGGTCAGTATTATGGGGGTTGCGAATTCGACCCTCGAGACCTTGCAGTATTCTCTCAACCTGATTCCCGTCAAGCTGGCGGCTTTGCTGCCAGACTTTTTGGTGCTGCCGGTTCCTGAAGCCAATCAGCGGATGATTACCCAAATTGGTGGGCGCTTGTTGGTACGAGAAGCAGAATATATCGGCCAGTCACTGGATGATCTGAGTCTGTATCTGGATTATCAGCCCAAAGATTTGCATTATAAAGTCAGTAATCTGAGTCAGGATCAGTTAAGTAGCCTAGAAGCACTGGTCACACAGGAGCAGTTAGAATCTTTTCAGTATGTCCTTCCTGTATTGAAAAAACCTAAACAGCATGCGTTTAATGTATTGCCCAAAGCCAAATCTGAAGGTGCCATTTCCGGTTACTGGAAAGCATGTGCAGCTGTATTTCTGGGCATATTAGTCTTACAGTTTGGTTATGATGCGGTGCGCTGGTATCAATACAAAAAAGTGGCAAATCAGACCGCTGCACAGGCCGTTGATCAGTTCAAGTACTGGTTTGGGCAAAATTATCCGGTCACTGAGCAGAATATCAAAAGCCAGTTTGAAGGGCAGTTGCGTCAAAGCCAGATTGCCGATACACAGGCATTGCAGCTGATTAGCCGGGTGGGGCCAGTCTTGATGCAGAACCAGATTGTGGCACAACGGATCAATTATGATGCGTCTGTGTTGAGTATGGAGCTCAAGGCCAATTCATCAGATATGCTAAATGCATTGACCAAGCAATTGAGTCAGCAAGGCTTTAAAGTGGAGCTGGGGAATATTCAGGCCAGCGGAACAGGTGCCATTGGGCTGGTGAGGGTGCAATAATGAAAGCCATCGAAGCGCTACAAAATCGCATGGATCAGTCTTTTGAAAAACTGAGGGATTATCTGGACAGTCTCTCGGCACGTGAACGGGTATTGGTGATTTTTACCACTATTTTTGTAGTTGTGGCTGCGGTCAGTTCAGCACTCTGGTATATGCATCAGGCAGCAGACACCCAGCAGAAACGTTTAAATCAGCTGAAAGATACCATTGTCTGGATGCAAAGTAATGCAGTCACCATGAAACCTGCTGGAGACATGCAGCTGGATGCCGCAGAGAAAGTACAGCGGGTGGCACAGCAACAAGGTCTTTCGGTTGCATCGCAGCAAATAGATGGGAAAATTCAATTGGCAGTCATGCATGAAAATTATGCAGTATTGGCAAACTTCCTGACTCAACTGGCACAAATGGGTCTAAGTGTTGAGAAAATGGAACTAAATAATGAAGCAGGACAGATTAAATTAACCGCGACCGTGCAATAAACGGTAAAAATAAAGATTTGCAAAGCATGGTTTTTTTGTCAGCCTATGCCTATAATATGCCGACTTAAAAAGCAGTAGACTTTTCTAGATATGTTGTATTCTCTAGCCCGCCCTTTGTTGTTTTCTTTAGCACCAGAGCGTGCACATGAGCTGACACTATCACTATTAAAATCATCCCATAAAATGGGCTTGATGCGTCAAAATGTTGCTGCGAAACCTGTGACTTGTATGGGAATCGAATTTCCCAATCCAGTAGGTCTTGCGGCAGGTTTAGACAAAAATGGTGCTTATATTGACGCCCTTGCTGGTCAAGGTTTTGGTTTTATTGAAATTGGCACCATTACCCCGCGACCGCAAGCCGGCAATCCCCATCCGCGGTTATTCCGTTTGCCACAGGCCAAAGCCATTATTAACCGTATGGGTTTTAATAATGAGGGTGTAGATCAGCTGGTGGAAAATGTCAAAGCTGCCAAATTTAAAGGCATTCTCGGCATCAATATCGGTAAAAACGCTGATACTCCGGTAGAAAAAGCAGTAGATGATTACCTTATCTGTTTAGAAAAAGTCTATAATTATGCGTCTTACATTACCGTCAATATTTCTTCTCCCAATACCAAAAATCTGCGCAGTTTACAAAGTGGTGATGCACTGACCGAACTGCTTGAAACATTGAAAAACCGTCAGCTTGAATTGGCGCAGGAATACCAGCATTATGTACCTTTGGTCCTTAAAGTAGCGCCTGATCTGGACGAAACCGATATTGCCTTTATTGCCAAGCAGTTACTGCAATTCAAGATTGATGGTCTGATCGTGACCAATACCACACTGTCACGTGAAGGGGTGGAAGGTCTGGCGCATGCAGAGGAGGCAGGTGGTCTATCTGGCGCGCCAGTCTTTGAGAAAAGTACCGCATGTCTGGCTGCATTTGCTCAGGTGTTAAAAGGACAAATTCCCTTGATTGGTGTGGGTGGTATTCTTTCAGGCGCAGATGCTGTTGCCAAGAAACAGGCAGGTGCCAGCCTTGTACAAGTTTATAGTGGCCTCATCTATACTGGACCTGAACTTGTAAAAGATTGTGTAGACGCACTTTAAATCCTATGAATGCCATTGATATCTTTCTGCTGATTATCTTGCTCATTGGAGGGCTCAACGGTTTGCGTCAAGGATTTATTAAAGCCTTTGCGAACTTAGTGGGATGGATCTTTGCCCTGATTGTTGCGGCAAAATATTCAACGCTACTTGCGCCGTCTATGGTTGCTCTGAGTACAGATCCAGTCGTACAAAAGATAGCAGCCTTCGCCTTTATCGTCCTGTTAATTGTGGTTCTGACCTGGATCGTCACTGCGCTTTTAAACCGTATTTTAAAGAGTCTTAAACTGGGTCCGCTTAACCGTCTGGCGGGTGGTGTCTTTGGTAGCCTGAAAGGCTTGCTGATTGTACTGATTACCATGCAAGGCATTGGCCCATGGGTAGAAAGCTCACCGCACTGGAAACAGTCCAAGTTTATTCAAGCCTTATTGCCTTATGCGCCTTGGGCGACTCAAATGTCGAAAGACGCCGCGAATGGCGCACTACAACATATCAAGCCTGAAGGGACATCGAAACCTTCAGCTGTATCATCTGAAACATCGTCCAAATCTGGAGCTGCAGATGAGTCTACAAATAATCCTTTTTATTAATCCTAGCTTGTCTGCGAGGTTGCTATGTGTGGAGTAGTTGGTATAGCTGGTAAATCACCCGTTAACCAAATGTTGTTTGATGCATTAACGATGTTACAACATCGTGGACAAGATGCAGCTGGGATCGTGACATGTGATGAAGGGCGTCTGTTCCTTCGTAAAGACAATGGGATGGTGCGTGATGTATTTCATACCCGTCATATGCGTGCCTTGAAAGGAAATTACGGGATTGGTCATGTGCGTTATCCAACAGCCGGTTCATCGAGCAGTGCAGAAGCACAGCCATTTTATGTGAACTCGCCGTATGGAATTACCTTGGCGCATAACGGTAATTTGACCAATGCCGAAGAAATTCACGATGACCTGTTCAAAACTGACTTGCGTCATATGAACACGGATTCTGATTCAGAAGTGCTGCTAAACGTGCTAGCGCATGAATTGCAAAAACATGGCAAATTGGTGCCGACTTCGGAAGATATTTTCCATGCGGTAACACGTGTGCATGAGCGTTGTAAAGGCGCTTATGGTGTGGTAGCAATGATTACCGGACAAGGTCTGGTGGGCTTCCGTGATCCGAATGGTATCCGTCCACTGATTTACGGTTCACGTGAAACTGAACAGGGCATGGAATATATCATAGCTTCTGAATCGGTTGCGATTACTGCGCTGGGCTTCAAAGTTGAGCGTGATATTCAGCCAGGTGAAGCGGTATTTATCGATTTACAAGGTAATTTCTTTACCAAGCAATGTGCGAGCAATCCTGAATATCGTCCATGTATTTTTGAATATGTGTATTTTGCCCGTCCGGATGCCATTATTGATGGAATCTCGGTGTATAAAGCACGTCTGAAAATGGGTGAGAAGCTGGCGCAAAAAATTCTGCGCGAGTGGGGTGAAGAGCATGATATCGATGTGGTGATTCCGATTCCGGATACTTCACGTACTTCTGCATTGGAACTTGCCAATATGCTGGGTGTGAAATTCCGTGAAGGTTTCATGAAAAACCGTTATATCGGTCGTACTTTTATTATGCCAGGTCAGCAACTACGTAAAAAATCGGTACGTCAAAAACTGAACCCGGTTGAGCTTGAATTTAAGGGTAAAAACGTACTATTGGTCGATGACTCGATTGTGCGTGGTACGACCTGTAATGAAATTATCCAGATGGCACGTGATTCTGGTGCGAAAAAAGTCTTCTTTGCTTCCGCAGCACCGATGGTGAAATATCCAAACGTGTACGGTATCGATATGCCGGCAAAATCAGAGCTAATTGCCTCAGATCGTAGCGTTGAAGAAATTCGTGAAATTATTGGTGCAGACCGTTTGGTGTTCCAGGATCTGGAAGATTTAAAAGATGCAGTTCGAACCACCAAAGTGCCAGATCTGAAAGATTTTGACTGTTCGGTATTTGACGGCGTTTATGTCGCGGGTGGTATTGATGCGCAGTATCTGGATGATCTACAGCAAAAACGTAGTGACAGTGCCATGAAAGAAGGGAATTACATCGATGTGAATATCGATGCAGCTTCTGTGGATTTAACTGGCGTACGTGAAGTCTAAGCGCTTAAAATCATCATGAAAAAGCGGGAATTTCCCGCTTTTTTGTTTTATGATGAACCCATTGAAAATAATCTTAACTAGGGTTCTACATTGCGCAACGTAGGATATGATTTTATAAAAAACAAGAATATCGTATTGCCTGTAAGCTTCTGCTTGATTGCTGTGCTGTTAACTATTTTTATTATCAATACCGTTGTTGGTCTATTCGTTTTTTATGTTGATTCTACCCAGTCTATTTTCTGGCATATGCTCAGTCCTTATCTGATTGCGTTGCTGTTATGTGTGATGCTGATCTCGGTCATCTATGAATTTTATCTTTTCCGGAATGGCGGTTATTCGCTGGCAAAACAGATGGGTGCGCGCCGTCTCAGCCCGATGGAAAGTATTCCTGAGGAAAGTGCGGCACTGCAAATTACCCAGCAGCTGGCCGATACCTTTTTAATTGAACCTCCGGCGGTGTATGTACTGCCCGATGAAGTTGGAGTTAATACGCTGACGGCGGGTTTTAGCCCGCGAGATACCGCGATTATTCTGACTTGGGGTGCGGTACAAACTCTGGATAAAGTCGAGCTGTATGGTTTACTCAGTCACGAATTTAATAAAATTCTGTCGGGTGAAACTGCGGAAAATACCCGCTTAAAAATTTTGTATAGCAGTTTAACCACCTTTAGCCAGTGGGGCAGCAAAATTGCCAAATCTGGTTTCTATCGAACTGATATTCGACGTGAAAATAAGTTTGAAACCTTTTATGTCGCAATTGGCGCAGTAATCTGGCTGATTGGCAGTTTGGGGGTATTGATCACACGCTTTATTAAATATATTTCACTGGGTGGACGCACTTTTAAGAATGACCAGAAAACTCGCCGCCTGATTCAAAATGATGCCAATATCCAGACTTTACTCAGAATTCATGTGCATCATTCCGGTTCGCAAATCTATAGTGAATATGCCGAATCCATTTCCCATATGTGTTTTGCCAATTCCTTGAGTCCGCAAAACTGGTTGAATATTCACCCAAATATTAATCAACGAATTTATGAATTAAATCCTGCCCTGATTCAGGATTTGCAGCTCGAGAACTTGAAGAAACTCAAGAATCAGCCTTTATTCAGTTTATTTCGTTCTCTGGAAGAAGTGGTGCCCGAGACTGCGATGAGCTGGAGTTCGCCACAGCCTCTGCCGTTGTTGCGTCTATCTCCAATCAGCTTTGCAATTAAAGATGCGATCAAGCCACTGAATCCAGAGCTGCGGCTGAGTATGCCGCGTCCGGAGTTGCTTGAACGTGCATTGCAGACGGCGACCGGCTCGCGTGAAGTCATGGTTGCCATTTTGATGATTCGTCAATATCGTGAATTTATTCCGACTGAGGCTGAGGTGAGCCGCGCCATTGTAGATTCACTGCTGAATCTGGATGGGCGGGTGCATATTTCGATTTTCCAGCAAGCTTGTAAGAATATTGGCGGGATGCCCACCACAGTTGCACGTCAGTTTTTGATGAAACTGGCACGAATTATTCAGGAAGATGGTGAAATTGGCTTGCTCGATGCCTTATTGCTGGAATGTGTCAAATATGAACTGAATCTATTGCCCGCACATATTCCAACAGCTTTGGATGAAGTTAAGCCCCAGATTGTGCGTCTGATTGATGCCTTGTTGCATGTGCAGCAGATTAATAGCGGAAACCAGCTTGAGGTTCGCGAACGCATTTTAAACCGGATTTTGTCGGCTCGAGAATTGGACTTATACAATGAAATTTCTGATGAGCCGATTGATCTGGCGGAAATTCTGAATGATATTGCGGGACTTTTACTGCGTGAACGTCTCGGGATTTTGGGTATCGCAGAAGCCTGTTTGTGGAGCGACCGTATTGTGACTCAGGACGAACTGGATGTGATGGAACTGCTTTATTGGCGCTTGGGTTTTGAGGCAGAGCAGATTATTCAACAAATGTTGAAGAAAAACAGTTTAACCATTATGTAAAAAAGAAGACAACAATTCACAGTTTGAAACTGCATCTGTTATAACAGAGGTAGTGATTTAATTGAGTATTAAAAGTACAGTTTTTAGCAGGCAGATCGACTTTGTATTAGAATCCATCAGGATAAAAAAGAAAAGCGGAAAAAGTTCGGCAAAGTAGAGGCAATCCGGCTAAAATGTTCAGCCTGAAATTGGTGATGATGAAAAGATGATAGGGCATCAGCGTGACATACTGGCAACATTAGGAATTGATCTCTGGATTCCTAGGGACAGCGCATGTCAGCCACATCAGGTCTCGATCTGGCGTGATCAGGCTGCACCAGAATTTCACAGTGACATTGTCTTGCCTCAGTCCAAGCAGCCCGAGGTATTTACAGATCTATCAATTCCTGAGCCGGTTATTCAGCCCGAAGCTGAAGTCATGCCTGTGGTATCAGTGCCCACGCCAGTACTGGTTCAGGAACAGCGTGAAATCATACAAATTCTGCCATTTAGTTTGCAGATTTTAAGTCTGGCCCATTGCAGTATTGTGATTGATGCGACTGCAATGACTGAAGAAACCCAGAATTTATGGACGAATATCCAGCGTGCAGTGGTCAGCGAGTTTTGTGAGCTGAACTGGCCATTTCCTTGGGCCAATGTTCAGGATGGGCGCGGTGTGGACTCTTATATTCAGGGTTTTCTCGATGGGATGAGTGCCGAGAAAAATATTATTTTTTTGGGAACTGTACCTTATATTTCAAATAGTAAAATAATCCAGTTGGCTTCTTTACAGGAAATGCTAGATCAGCCAATTCTGAAAAAACGTTTATGGCAGTTTATGCAAAATAGGTCTGCCAGCTTGAAATAATATGAGTTTGGAATAAAAAATATGAAACAAAAAGTGGTTGTATTTAGTCAGATCGATGCTGATATTCAAAATAAACTTGAACAACATTATGATGTCGCTTATATACAACCCAAGTTAGGCGATGTGAACCGGCAGCTTTTGCAGGAGGTTCAGGATGCCGATGGCATGATTGGTGCAGGTCGATTGCTGAATCGTGACAATCTGGCGACTGCCACCCGGCTTAAAGTCATTTCTAGTGTCAGTGTCGGTTATGACAACTATGAACTTGATTATTTAAATGAAAAAAATATCTATCTCAGCCATACCCCGCATGTACTGACTGAAACCACGGCAGATCTGGCTTTTACATTGTTGATGTCTGCGGCACGTAAAGTGGCTTATCTGGATCACTGGACCAAACAAGGACAATGGCAGCGTACTGTCGGTGAAGCACAATTTGGTCTGGATATTTTTGGAAAAACTTTAGGTATTATCGGTCTGGGTCATATTGGAGCTGCAGTTGCACGTCGTGGTTTTTATGGTTTCAATATGAATATTCTGTACCATAATCGCCGTGAAAAACCAGAATTGGCCCAAGGCCTGAATGCACAGTATTCTGACTTAGATGAACTATTACAGCGTTCCGACTTTGTCGTTATTGCGGTTGACTTAAATGCTGATTCTAAAGCGCTGATTGCAGCGGCTGAGTTGGAAAAAATGCAACCACATGCGGTATTGGTGAATATTTCACGTGGCTCAGTCATTGATGAGCAGGCTTTAATTGACGCTTTAAAAGCCAAGCAGATTTTTGCTGCCGGTCTCGATGTCTATCAGAAAGAACCTTTAAAAGAATCTGAATTATTTCAGTTGGACAATGTGGTTACATTGCCACATGTGGGTTCTGCGACGGCTGCAACCCGTAAAAAAATGGCCGAATTGGCCTATCAGAATCTGGTGGATGCTTTAGAAGGGCGAGTGCCACGCTATGTGGTTAATCCTGAGTTTCAATAATATTAAATAACATTTTCTTGCGTATATGCCCATTTTTCAATGCTATATTCAAGGCAGCTTAGAACAATAGATTTAGAGATTTTTCATTGAAACGATTGGCGTTGGCGTGTGGCTTAACGATGTGCATGGTGACAGGGCATAGCTCTAGCCATGATTTTAATCAAGCGACTGCACACTTTTCTGTGCCTGATATTGGTACAGGCGTGGGTTTACTCGATCAGCAAAAAGAAAGAATGATCGGTGAAAAAGTCTATCGCGAAGTGCATAAGCAAATGCCAGTCATGCAGAATCCATGGCTGGAAGACCAGCTGCTGTCGGTATTTTCTCATATTCTCAGTCAGACTCAGTTACAACAGCCCATTGGTTTACTGGTGATTAATGATCCACAAATTAATGCTTTTGCTGTGCCGGGAGGGCTGTTTGCTCTTAATGCTGGTTTAATCAATTCAGCCCGAAATATGGATGAAGTGGCGGGGGTGATGGCGCATGAAATTGCACATGTCACACAACGTCATTACAGTCGCTCTCAAGATGCTTTTAAAGGGCAGGGTTTGCTGGCATTGGCCGGAATTTTGGTCGGGGCGTTGGTGGCCTCTCAGGCGGATGGTGATGCGGGTGCTGCGGTGATGATGGGTTCGCAAGCCGCGTTGATGGATAAACAGCTGACTTATAGTCGTAATCAGGAGCGTGAAGCAGACCGAATTGGCATGCAATATATGTATCGTTCGGGCTATAACCCGCATAGTATGGCTGACTTCTTCGAAGTCATGCATCGCTCGACCAGTCGCTTAAGCTTCCTGCCGGATTTCTGGTTCACCCATCCACTGACGACTGAGCGTATGAGTGAAGCACGTTTGCGTGCCAATCAGCTGCCTGCGGTCAAACCTAAGCTGAATGATCAGGACTTTGAGATTATCAAATGGTATAGCAGGGTGCTGTCTCGCCAGACCAGTGAGGAGCAGCTCAGTTTGATGAATCGGCAGAATAATTTTGCCGGTCAGCTTGCTTTGGCTGCCTACCAGATACAGCAAAGTGATTTTCAGGCCGCACAGGCTGCTTTAGATCAGGCGAAAAAGCATAACCAGATGCATCCTTTATTGGTCTTGTTTCAGACTGATATTTACTTAGGTCAGAACCAGTTGAATGCAGCGCTGAAAAGTGTGGCTTCAGCAGCGCGAATCATGCCGGAAAACCGCGCGCTCAATTATAAATATGCAGAAGTCTTGATTCGTGCCCAGCAACCAGATCAAGCTAAACAGATTGTACAAAAATTTTTGAATGCCAATTCCCGCGATGTGAGCGGCTGGCGACTGATGCAACTGGCGACCAATGCAGAGCCTGCATCGGCAATCAAGGCCGCCAATGTGCTGCGTTATCGTGCAGAAGTAGAATACTGGTCCGGTTATGAGGAAACTGCCATCAAGTCATTATTACATGCACAGCGTACAGCGAAAAATAATCAATCTTTATCTGCAACCATTAACCAACGCCTGAAACAGATGCAGCAGGCACGTCAATATAAAATTTAAGCCTTAGTCAGGTTTTAAGCTTTTTATATCAGGATGATATGGTCAGGATATACTGAATCGGGCTACAATCTTTTTTTAATGATCAGTGCGATTAAATCTGAAGCATGCTATGAAGAAAATATTATTGGGCATCTGTCTATTGGGGTGGAATTATGCGGTATTTGCTGCGAGTGCTGTTGAGTATGTAGATGCGGTAGAGCGTATTAATACTGACTATAAAAAGGAATCGCGTCAATTCTTGGGTGGTTTGAATCCGCAGCAACAAGGTTTTAGCGCAGCACAGAATTCACATTTTTGTAGTATTGTGCAACGTTATGCCGATCGCTTATATCAGGCGGCTGACCAAAATCGTGCTTATCTGGATCGTCAGTTTCAGAAGATAACTAAACAGGATGTGATTATAGAAGTGAAATCTTCAAAAGAGATGCAATTGCTGAAACGTTATCAGGTTGACTGTTATTTGCAATAAGAATACGTTAAGAACTGTCTTTTATAAAAAGTCAGTTCAACGTTAAAGATCGAATATTAGAGAAGTGGGATTAAGCAAGTTTCGCTTTAATTTTAGCTGAAACTTGTGCAGGATCGGCGCGCCCGGCTATGAGCGGACGCAGAGAATTCATCACCTTACCCATATCTTTCATGCTAGTAGCTTCTTGCGCTGCAATCGTTTGCGCAATGATGGAATCAAGTTCTTCCTCAGTCATAGCTTCTGGTAGAAATTGAGATAACACCTCAACCTCGGCTTGTTCCTTACTAGCTAAATCTTCTCGACCAGCACCATCAAAGGCCTTGATCGATTCTTTACGTTGTTTAATTTGTTTTTCAATGACCGCAAGAACTTGAGCGTCGTCAAGTTCTTTGCGCTCATCGACTTCGATTTGCTTAATTGCCGCCTGTAGACCACGTATGACCGTCAGCTTGGACATTTCTTTTGCACGCATTGTTGCTTTCAAAACATCCGTGATTTGGTCTTTTAAAGTCGTCATTATTTAATCCAGGCAGTCAATCACAAATTAATCTTAGTAAAGGCGAGTCGTACGTACTGATTCACGTGCCAATTTCTTTTGGTAGCGTTTAACAGCAGCAGCTTTTTTGCGCTTACGTTCTTGAGTTGGTTTCTCGTAGAATTCACGCTTACGTACGTCAGCTAGAACACCCGCTTTTTCGCATGAACGTTTGAAACGACGGATAGCTACGTCTACTGGTTCGCCTTCTTTCAATTTAACTTGTGGCATGAAGAATCCTCATAAAGTTATGGATAAGATCGCAGGCCGAATGCCTGTGATCACAAGTGAAGGTCAGTATTTTACTCATTTACATCTCATACCACAAGCATATAATAGTGACTGCAATAGAATTGATACAGGTTATAGGCAGTTTAATGATCGTTTTAGGCTTGGAAACGTCGTGTGATGAAACAGGACTTGCGCTGTATGACAGCGAGTTGGGTTTACGCGGGCAGGTGCTTTATAGCCAGATTAAACTGCATGCAGAATATGGCGGTGTGGTTCCAGAGCTGGCGTCACGTGATCATGTGCGTAAACTGATTCCATTAATGAATGAATTATTGGAGCAAACTGACGTCAAAAAATCGGAAATTGATGCCATTGCCTATACACGTGGGCCAGGTTTAATGGGCGCATTAATGACAGGTGCGTTGTTTGGTCGAACTTTGGCCTTTGCATTGAACAAACCGGCAATTGGTGTTCATCATATGGAGGGGCATATGCTCGCACCATTGTTGTCTGAAACAGCGCCAGAATTTCCATTTGTGGCGCTGTTGGTCTCTGGTGGGCATTCACAACTGATGGCAGCCTATGGCATTGGCCAGTATGAATTGCTGGGTGAATCGATTGATGATGCAGCCGGAGAAGCATTCGATAAAGTGGCGAAAATGATGGGTCTGCCCTATCCAGGTGGGCCAAACATTTCCAAACTGGCTGAACAAGGCAATCCTGCTGCTTTTGCTTTCCCACGTCCAATGCTCCATCAAGGGCTGGAATTCTCATTTAGCGGTTTAAAAACTGCTGTATCTGTACAAATGAAAAAACTGGGTGATGAAAACCGTGATGCAGATATTGCAGCAAGTTTTCAGGAAGCCATTGTCGATACCTTGGTGAAAAAGTCAGTTAAAGCATTGAAACAGACGGGCTTGAAGCGTTTAGTGATTGCCGGTGGTGTCAGTGCCAACAAACGCTTACGTGAGCGTTTAGAAGCAGATTTAGCCAAAATTAAAGCGACTGTTTATTATGCAGAACCGGCACTCTGTACTGATAATGGCGCGATGATTGCCTTTGCCGGTTATCAGCGTTTAAAAGCAGGGCAACAGGATGGCTTGGCGGTGACGACGACACCACGTTGGCCAATGACGGAATTAACCAATCCTGCGGAAGTATAAATTCAGCTTGACAGAAAGAGGCTTAGGCCTCTTTTTTATTATTAATTCTTTAATGAAAACTTATGAAACGATGTGTTGTGAATATTTATTTTTATAGCTGTTATAAGATAAATACACGCTATTAAATACAGAAAAATAGTTTAATACTTCCAATTTTATATTACTCATATTTTGGCAAATGTGGACAGGGGTTACTTCGGATGGAGAATATAAATTTTAAAAGTTTTCAGGATGCTGGGCAGGCAGTATTACAGTTTCTGCATCAGCATTTTGGCTTTAATTTATGGATGATCACCCGAGTAGAAGCTAAGGACTGGATTGTGCTGCAAAGTGAAGATCATGGCTACAATGTACAAGCTGGACAGGTTTTTCAATGGGCCGACTCTTTCTGTTCTCATATGGTGGCAGGTAAAGCACCTAAAATTGCCCCTCGTTCTGAAGATATTCCGCTTTATGCGACTGCACCGATTAACCAGCAGGTGAGTATCAAGGCTTATATTGGTCAGCCTTTAATCAATGAAGATGGTAGTCTGTTTGGAACACTGTGTGCGATTGATCCGGAAATCAAATCCGAAGCGATTCTTCAGGATATGGGAATGGTCGAGTTATTTGGTCAACTACTGAGTTCGATTTTGCAGGCGGAACTGCGTCAAAGCGAGCAGATCAGACAACATGAATTATTGCAGGAAGAAGCCAGTAAAGATGAGTTAACTGGATTATATAACCGGCGTGCCTGGAAAAAACTGTTACGGGCAGAAGAAGAGCGCTGCAAACGGTATGGTCATCCTGCTGCTGTATTATTTATTGACCTGAATGACCTCAAAAAAGTTAATGACAGCCTAGGGCATGATGAAGGGGATAAGCTGCTTCAGAAAGCGGCTCAGGTGCTCCGGGAAAATGTACGGATTAATGATATTATCGCCCGTCTGGGTGGAGATGAGTTCGTAATTCTGAGCATTGAAAATGATGAGTCTAGTAATGTGAGTCTGCTTGAACGTTTGATCGAAGCGTTTAGCACGGCAAACATCGGAGCAGCAATTGGTATGGCAATGCGCCATCCAGCGCATGGTTTATTTGAAGCACTCGCACAAGCGGATAGGAATATGTTTGAGTATAAACGTCTGAATAAAGCAACATAATTTTTCAAGATATTGAAATATAATGGGTAAAATTATTTTTTAGATTGTAAACGGGTTAAATAGAGTAATAAAAACACAGCCATTTATGGCTATATAAATAGCCCAACATCAAAATTATTGTTCTCTTTGTTGTTAGGCTATAAGTATTTATTTGAATAGGCCTTGGCTTAAATTGTTAAGCATGCCATTCATGACTGCCATGCTGGCATTGGTACAGTTTTCTACAAACTTATCTTTTAGTTCTTTGTTTTTGCGGGCTTCAATCTCACACTTTTGTACGACTTTTTGTGCTTCTTCAAGATGTTCAGCATAATATTCTTGTGTCTTAACTTGGCTGCATGCTGTCATTAGTGTTATCACGCAAGTGATTAATAATGTTGTTTGGATTTTCATTGCCTAAACCGTTAATTTAAATATAAAAAATGAAAAGCTAGTCTAAAGTAAAAGTTGCTTAAAAAAAACAATCCTTTACACTAAAGTCTAGCTTTTTAAGTATATTTAAATAATTGTAATACATTGTTTTTTTATATATTTAACAACACAATTACTTTTTTCGGAAAATCGCTTTTCTAGGAGGATGATACATTTTAATGGTTTGCCATATAGAGCTGATTTTAACGCTTAGTTTACAAATATGATGCATTTTATTACAGATAATGTTTCTTATTTATTCGACTAAAAAATTACTCAAGCCTAAGACTGATCAGCAAGAACAGCAGGCTAGCCGCTCATTTTTTCATGATCTATGTCATTTAATATTTACATTAAATTTACAGAAATAACAGTTCCTTTAATGAATGATGAAACGTGCCAAACAGAAGCAGTGCCAAGAAAAAATATCAATCGGCAGTTATAGCGTTTGGCTGTTCACTTTTGAGATGGTTAATATTTAGTAATAATCAAATAAAAATGCATAGAAATTTAGGGAATAAATTTTATGAAAAAGCCGATTTCTCTATTCGGATTCGCTGTTGTCTCGGGTTTACTTAGTGCCTGTGGCGGCGCAAGCGGCAGTGATTCAGATCGTGCTGCAGTGACCACGCCTCCAAATGTTCCTAAGGAAAGCATTTCCCCTGAACTTTCAAAAGAGTTTATCCCTTTTGAAAATCAGAAAATCTTAGATAAAATTCGCGATAAAATTTCTGGAAATAGCAGTAATGATACCGACTATAACGTTGCCTTGGGTCACATGATTGGTGAGGTATTTGGAGATTATCCCTATGGCCGCACTGGCCGTATCATCAAGATCTATAATCTGGGTATAAACAGTATTAAATATCCAAATCTGATCTGTTCGGAAGTAAATACCAATAGTGCGGTTAAGACGCTGAAATTAAAAGACAATAAAGACAATTGTGTGGTTCTGGATAAAACCTATCGTAAAGGTTCGAGCATCACTCAGACCGTAAATGGCGACACTACCACTTTAACTTTCACCAATGTCCGCTATGGCTCAAATGTAGATTTTAATCTCAAGGATGATTATCTGATTTCTGGCACGATTGTGCATCGTAAAAGTAAAGATGCATTAGGGCAATCCGAGTTTTATCAAATCGATCAATTAGAATTTCAGCGTATAGCAGAGACGGATCAGGCCGGCGCTTCGGGTGCGGAATTTAACAGCAAGAGTAAGGAGTATTTGCAGGTAAGAAATTATCGTTATAGCCTAGTCGATGATTATGGTCGTGAGAGCAAAGGTATCCGTACCTTAAGCAGTCGTGGCACGATTATCGGTCAGCCTGCTCTGGCAGATTATCGTTACAGTTTTGACTTTGATACCACCACACCATTCAAGATGGATGAAACTGTATTAAATAATTATAAGCATTTGCCAAAAGAGGGTGTACTGAAAATTACTGACCGTTATGATCAGGTGATTGAAGTGAAACAGAATCAGCCTGAATCGTTAAAGGCCACCGTTTATTTTAATGGTAGCGAGATTGATGACTTGTTCTGGTCTACGATTATTGGTGATAAAAACTAAGATTGAGGTGAGTAAAAAGCTCTGTACTGGCGGAGCTTTTTATTTTTTGAGTAGTAATAATTTACAAAGAGTTTAACTGCTGCGACCCAACCCAGTGCTTGGAAAACTGATACGCGGCACGTCCCGAACGTTGACCGCGTGCCTGACACCAGCGCAAGGCTTCGGCTCGGGTTTCCGGGGTCAATTCCATCTCAGCCTTTTTAAGATAATGCTCTACAATTTCCAGATATAAATTCTGATCCATTGGATAAAAAGACAGCCATAAGCCGAAACGGTCAGATAGCGAAATCTTCTCTTCAATTGCTTCCTGAGGATGTAGCTCAGTATATTGCGGAACATCGACCCGGGTGACAGGCGTATTTTCATGCATAAATTCTGGCAGTAAATGGCGGCGGTTACTGGTTGCATAAATCACAAAATTACTCGAACCCGATTGCAATGAACCATCTAATACACTTTTTAAACTGCGATAATTTTCATCTTCTGCGTTAAAGGCCAGATCATCGCAATAGACAATAAACTTTTCAGGGCGGTCTACAATCAGTTTTTGAATTTCCGGAAGTTCTGACAAGTCATCGCGTTCAATCTCAATCAGGCGTAAACCTTGCGCTGCGTATTCGGTCAGCAGGGCACGAACGATAGAGGATTTACCGGTGCCACGCGAACCAGTCAACAAGACATCATTGGCAGGCAACCCATTTAAGAACTGCAAAGTATTCTGAATGACTTTTTCTTTTTGTCGCTCAATCCCTTTTAAATCGGCCAGTTCCATCTGTCTAAGCTGATGAATGGGCTTGAGTTCACCCTGTTGCCATTTATAGGCATGTGCAGAAAAATCAGGAGCATGTTTCAGCTCGGGCAGGCTTTGCTGAAGTTGCAGCAGAACAGTCGAAAGGGTATTCAAGATATTGTCAGGTAACTCAATTTTCGCCATGATCTCAGCATTACAGATTTAAAATTATGTCTAGGATACTATCACCCTAAAATTCACAGTCAAAGCCTGAAAAGTGTGATAATTTGCTTAAAGCAGAGAATTTTCGCTATTGTTGTTATGAACAGATCGGTGCATATTTTCTACGCAGTGCAAGATGAATGAAAAATACAATATAGGGAAGAAGGCAGATGCTGTTTAAAGATTTTACTCAGGACATTAATCCACATCAGGCCTATCGTATTAAAAAACTCAAGCAGCAGCTGCAACAAGCTGAGTCCTATGAGGAATGGAAATATATTGCGCTAAAAATAGATGAAGAATCCGGGGCGCAAGAATGGAAATTCGACAATAGTTCTCCCTATTTTGATGCAGAAGTTATTGCGCATCGTTTGGGTAAATTAAGACGCTATAGACAACGGAAACGTACCCACGACCTGATGTATATTCTGCGCGAAGGTCTAAGCTACGATATCGCCAATATTGCCCATCCTTTATTGTTCACCGAAGCCTATGTCGGCACCAAAAGAATTATTGAAGATTATGTGGAGCAGGTTAGTCAGGGGCTGGCACATATCGCTTCAACAGACTGTAGCTGTTTAAATATTGAAGAAAAAATTGAATTTTTTAAAGGCTGTCAGCGTGCCTATGGTCAGCCGGCCCTGATGTTTTCCGGTGGCTCGACCTTGGGTCTGTTTCATGCCGGCGTTTGTAAGGCTTTGATGGAGCAGGATTTATTGCCAAAGGTCATGTCAGGTTCTAGTGCAGGTGCCATCATGACGGCAATGTTGGGTGTATCCAAACCCTCGCAGTATGTCGATCTTTTGAAGGGGCATAATTTTTTTCATGAGGCTTTTCATTTCCGAACCATGGGTGAATTGCTGAAAGGCAATGGAGGTCTGGCAGATGTCAAATACCTGAAAAAATTTCTGGTCGAAAATTTAGGCGATCTGACCTTTGAAGAAGCACTCAAAACCTCAGGTCTGCATATCAATATTGCTGTTGCCCCCTATGATTCGGCGCAGGATGCCCGTATTTTAAATGCCTATACTTCTCCGGATGTGCTGGTCTGGAGTGCGGTATTGGCCTCTTGTGCAGTCCCTATTCTGTTTCCGCCAGTACGCCTGACCAGTAAGCGTTATGATGGTGAATATACCCCTTATATGGGAGCAACACGTTGGGTCGATGGCAGTGTACGCAGTGATTTCCCGCAGGAAAAAATGGCCCGGTTATACAATATCAATTACACCATTGCCAGCCAGGTCAATCCGCATATCGTGCCATTTATGCAAGATGATGTTGCACGTTTCCGCAAAGGTACCTTAAGCTGGCCACAACGGATTGTACGCCGTCAGGGTGCGGTGATTACCAAAGGAATGATGGATTTTGCCCGGGAACATGCCGGAAGCTTGCCACCTGTACGCCGTATACTCGATCACGGCTATGGGGTGGTCGATCAGCGTTATTATGGCGATGTGAATATTGTCGGTAAATATAGCCTGCGCCACTATAGCTATATGCTGCAAAATCCACGGCCCTATCTCTTTAAAATCTTGCAGCACGAAGGCGAACGGGCCACTTGGCCAAAAATTTCCTTAATCGAGACTCAGGAACGGGTGGGGAAAACTATTCAGCATTGTCTGGAGCTGCTAAATTATCAATATACTGCTGATCCAAAGCCTGAATATATTGCAACCACTTAATTTAGATCATCTTGATACTTTCGATTTTCAACCAAGAACCAAAACCCGCAGTCTGGGTTTTGGCCGACGCCTGTATTATGCTGCGGGTCAGCCCGCATTCTGGCTAAAAACTCAAGTGTCGACTAAATCTGACAGCTCAATATCATCTCCGCATGCAGAGCTGGGCTGGCAGCAGGAGCTGAATTTTTATCAAACGCATAGCCGTTCGAGTGATCTGAACTTTTTCCTTCCCCATCAAATTATTCAACAGCCATTCACCATTCAACATGAACAATTTGAACAGGCTTTGATTCTGGTCGATGCACCAGCACATTTTCAGATCATGCCAGATCAACTTTCTGTAACGCAGATTCGACAACATTTGCTGCAAGCGGTAGAACCTTTAATCTGCCTGCAACAGCTGGGTTATTTGCATGCGGATTTAAAGCGGGAGCATTTTGTTGATGATCAGGGTAGGGTATGTCTACTTGATTTTGAACACGTCCAGCCTCTGGATCAGCTTGAAGTTCATAAGCTTAATGCGACACCACGTTATATGGCACCGGAATTATTCCAAGGAAAAGCCAAAAGCTTGCAGAGCGAAGTTTATGCTTTGGGCGTGATTTTTTATGAATGGCTGAGTGGACAGCGCTTGCAGGCAACTGACTATCTGGATTGGGCGTTTTTACATTGTCAGCGCCTAAAAGTTGAGTTGCCTGAACAAATTCAGATTTTTGAAAAGTTGTTAGCGTTGATGCTAGGCAAGCAAAAACAGCATCGGTTGGCAGATTTTAAAGCGGTTAAACACTACTTAGTGACTGAAATCGAATGAGAAAAATACAATAAAATCGGGATTGTTTCTTATTTAATCAAACGAGTGTTTTTTTCTTATAAACGGCTTGTCAGCTGGAAATGATCTCTATAATATACACAGCCATTGGGGACGTGGCGAAATTGGTAGACGCACTGGATTTAGGTTCCAGCGCCGCGAGGTGTGAGAGTTCGAGTCTCTCCGTCCCCACCAATTTACTTGAGCAATTGA